>NZ_CP156891.1:2515000-2757500 GCF_019249795.2 Segatella copri | reverse complement strand
CTTATCGTTACTTATTCCTACATTTGCTTTACTCACCGCTCCAGGATAACTTACGTACACCATTCCACGCTGTGAGTATGCTCCCCTACCGATACTTTCTTAAATGCTATCCCGCGCCTTCGGTGTCTGCCTTATACCCGATTATTATCCATGCCCGGACCCTCGACTAGTGAGCTGTTACGCACTCTTTGAATGAATGGCTGCTTCCAAGCCAACATCCTAGCTGTCATAGGGACCAGACTTCGTTAGACTAACTCAGGCAGAACTCCGGGACCTTAGACGGCGGTCTGGATTCTTCTCCTCTCGGGGACGGACCTTAGCACCCGCCCCCTTACTGCCGGACTGCAGACCGTGAGCATTCGGAGTTCGTCAGGACTCGATAGGCGGTGAAGCCCTCTTGTCCTATCGGTCGCTCTACCTCTCACGGTGACCATCCGACGCGGCACCTAAATGCCTTTCGGGGAGTACGAGCTATCTCCAAGTTTGATTGGCCTTTCACTCCTACACTCGGCTCATCCAGAAGCTTTTCAACGCTTATTGGTGCGGACCTCCATCCCGTGTTACCGGGACTTCATCCTGGCCAAGTGTAGATCACTTGGTTTCGCGTCTACCCCCACTGACTATGCGCCCTATTCAGGCTCGCTTTCACTGCGGCTACGTGTCTCATGACACTCAACCTCGCCAGTGACGGTAACTCGTAGGATCATTATGCAAAAGGCACGCCGTCACATCGTAAGATGCTCCGACCGCTTGTAGGCGTATGGTTTCAGGAACTATTTCACTCCCCTGCTCGGGGTTCTTTTCACCTTTCCTTCACAGTACTCGTTCGCTATCGGTCTCACGGGAGTATTTAGCCTTACCGGATGGTCCCGGCAGATTCGCGCAGGATTCCTCGTGTCCCGCGTTACTCAGGATACCGCTATGCTGCATTTCGCTTCACATACTGGACTATCACCGTCTATGGTCACATTTTCCAAAGTGTTCTGTTCACGATTTGCATACAATGTCGCGGTCCTACAACCCCGCTGACGCCTTGCGACGTCAACGGTTTGGGCTGTTCCCCGTTCGCTCGCCACTACTGGGGGAATCATTCATTTATTTTCTCTTCCTACAGGTACTAAGATGTTTCAGTTCCCTGCGTTAGCTCTAACACTTAAGTGCTAGTAACCGTCCTTCAGACGGCTAGGTTGTCCCATTCGGAAATCTCCGGATCAAGGGTTATTTGCACCTACCCGAAGCTTATCGCAGCTTATCACGTCCTTCATCGCCTCCGTGAGCCTAGGCATCCGCCATACGCCCTTTCTTACTTTCTTTACGACTGTATTCTTGTTACTCGTTTCCGAATAACGAATAAGTAGCTCATACTTTCAGCTGTATTCTAACAAAGTGAAATCTCATCTTGCGATTTGATTTACTTTAGTCTGAACTAAAGTTCATTACTTACAGTTTTGCTTGTGTCAATATGTCAAAGATCTTCTTGCCGTAAAAGGCATAGTGGAGAATAACGGATTCGAACCGTTGACCCCCTGCTTGCAAAGCAGGTGCTCTAGCCAACTGAGCTAATCCCCCAGTTTGAGATATTATATAAGAATGTAGTCCCAGGCAGATTTGAACTGCCGACCTCCACATTATCAGTGTGGCGCTCTAACCAACTGAGCTATAGGACTGTGTTGGTAAAGAGTAGCATCTCTGCCGAACATTCTCTATCTCTTATTTAATTAAACAGATGGTGCGTACAAGAAGAGAAGCGAACTTTTTAAGTCATGTTCCTAAATCTTCTATAGGAAATTCGTCTCTCCAGAAAGGAGGTGTTCCAGCCGCACCTTCCGGTACGGCTACCTTGTTACGACTTAGCCCCAATTACCAGTTTCGCCCTAGGCCGCTCCTTACGGTCACGGACTTTAGGCGCCCCCGGCTTTCATGGCTTGACGGGCGGTGTGTACAAGGCCCGGGAACGTATTCACCGCGCCATGGCTGATGCGCGATTACTAGCGAATCCAGCTTCGTGGGGTCGGGTTGCAGACCCCAGTCCGAACTGAGACAGGCTTTAAGGATTTGATCCATTTTGCAAGGGACCGTCTCTCTGTACCTGCCATTGTAACACGTGTGTAGCCCCGGACGTAAGGGCCGTGCTGATTTGACGTCATCCCCACCTTCCTCACACCTTACGGTGGCAGTGTCCCCAGAGTGCCCAGCTTCACCTGATGGCAACTAAGGAGAGGGGTTGCGCTCGTTATGGCACTTAAGCCGACACCTCACGGCACGAGCTGACGACAACCATGCAGCACCTTCACAGAGGCCCCGAAGGGCGTCATTGTCTCCAAATCCTTCCTCTGCAATTCAAGCCCGGGTAAGGTTCCTCGCGTATCATCGAATTAAACCACATGTTCCTCCGCTTGTGCGGGCCCCCGTCAATTCCTTTGAGTTTCACCGTTGCCGGCGTACTCCCCAGGTGGGATGCTTAATGCTTTCGCTTGGCCGCTGACCTATTCAGACCAACAGCGGGCATCCATCGTTTACCGTGCGGACTACCAGGGTATCTAATCCTGTTCGATACCCGCACTTTCGAGCTTCAGCGTCAGTTGCGCTCCAGTGAGCTGCCTTCGCAATCGGAGTTCTTCGTGATATCTAAGCATTTCACCGCTACACCACGAATTCCGCCCACTTTGTGCGTACTCAAGGAAACCAGTTCGCGCTGCAGTGCAGACGTTGAGCGTCTACATTTCACAACACGCTTAATCTCCGGCCTACGCTCCCTTTAAACCCAATAAATCCGGATAACGCCCGGACCTTCCGTATTACCGCGGCTGCTGGCACGGAATTAGCCGGTCCTTATTCATAAGGTACATGCAAAAAGTCTCACGAGACTCACTTTATTCCCTTATAAAAGCAGTTTACAACCCATAGGGCCGTCATCCTGCACGCTACTTGGCTGGTTCAGACTCTCGTCCATTGACCAATATTCCTCACTGCTGCCTCCCGTAGGAGTTTGGACCGTGTCTCAGTTCCAATGTGGGGGACCTTCCTCTCAGAACCCCTACTGATCGTTGCCTTGGTGGGCCGTTACCCCGCCAACAAGCTAATCAGACGCATCCCCATCCATCACCGATAAATCTTTAATCTCTTTCAGATGTCTTCTAGAGATATCATTGGGTATTAGTCTTACTTTCGCAAGGTTATCCCCAAGTGGTGGGCAGGTTGGATACGCGTTACTCACCCGTGCGCCGGTCGACGCCCACCGAAAGCAAGCTTTCGATGTCGTTTCCCCTCGACTTGCATGTGTTAAGCCTGTAGCTAGCGTTCATCCTGAGCCAGGATCAAACTCTCCATTGTAAAATATCATTTTTACCTAGCCTTGCGGCTTGGTTTGTTTGTTGTCTGTACTTAGGACGAATATCCTTTTCGTTTATTGAAGCTTAGTAAACCTGACTTGTCAATTGCTTGACGGTTCGTTTCTTTTACCCAGTCAACATTCTTATTTCTAAGAAGTCAACCGCTTCTTGTACTACTTGTCTGTTTATGTAAAATCTTTCAAAGAACTCTTTCTTTAATCGCTAAGAGAAAGTGTATTTCTCAAAAGCGAGTGCAAAAGTACTAACTATTTTTCATTCCACCAAATCTTTTCGCAAAAAAGTTGCTTTTTAGTCAAATATTTAACAGTTATAAACATTTAAGCTTTTTTTATACCTTATTATATATATAAATAGACTGAACTTTTGGCTATTCCAATATTTCTTCGTACTTTTGCCCTACCAATCAGTAAGGTTTAACAGAAAACGGAAATTCATCATGAAAATTATTGTATCAGAAGAAATCGAATCGGTATGTCCCACCTTTGTGGGAGCATGCGTGGAAGCCAATGTGGTAAACACCCCTTATTGTCAGGAACTTTGGGATGAAATCAATGCCCTCGGTGAGAAATACAGACAGACGCTGACCACGGAATCGCTGAAAGAGATGAGTGGAATTGCCGCCACCCGAAAGGTGTACCGTGCCTGCGGCAAGGATCCTTCGCGTTACCGTCCGGCATCAGAAGCCCTTATCCGCAGAATGCTCCAGGGCAAGGAACTCTACCAGAGAGATACGCTGGTGGACCTGGTGAACCTGGCGAGCATAGCCTACGGCTACAGCATCGGCGGATTTGATGCAGACAAGTTTGAAGGCGACACCCTGACCCTGGGCGTAGGCAAAGCCAACGAACCATACGAAGGCATCGGCAGAGGCATGATTAATATAGAAGGTCTGCCTGTTTACAGAGACAAGACAGGTGGTGTAGGAACCCCGACCAGCGACAACGAGCGAACCAAAATGAGTATTGACACCACCCATCTGGTGGTTCTCATCAACGGATATGACGGAGACGAACAGCACGTTCGCGAGAATGCCGAATACATTATCCAGCTTCTGAAGAAATATTGCCAGAGTGATGGAGGCAGCTACTTCATCTACAAATAAAGAGAATGTGTCATAAGTTTATGATTCACCCTCTTCTATTTGTTGAAAGAGATAGGATATGTCGCTGAAAGAGATAGGATATGACGCTGAAAGAGATAGGATATGTTGTTGGAAGAGATAGAATAAGTTGTTGGAAGAGATAGGATATGTTGTTGAGACAGTCAGTATCTCCGGTCGCACAACAGCTGTTGTGCGCTTGCATAACAGCTGATATGCGCATGCACAACACCTGTTGTGCATGCGGTAGCCAACTGTTATACACCAACTATTATCCAGACTTATGACACACCCTCATTAACCAAGAAATCTCTCTTATAAATTCAAAAAGGGGACTGGCCACCGCCAGTCCCCAAGACGAGAGAGATATAAGTGTTGACTTTGTCAACAACGAGGCAAATCACTTTGCCTTATATCTTTAATATTATTCCTAGACAATATCATTAGAAACATCATCTAGGAATAATTCATGTATAGCAAAAGTATATTACTTGTTATCCTCAGCCCAACCAGTAGACTTAAAGCCTGTTACCCTGTAATGATATCCAGGCTGGTCAGAACGGGAATAGGTGAAACTGATTTCATCTGTCACAGTACCAGATACAGTAGTATAAGTATTGTGACCACACTTACCGCTAACAGTTACCTTGTCGGTAGCTGTAGCAGAGTTACCAATGAAATCATCCACATTCTCACCACCAAAAGTATAAGCACTCATATCAATAGATACCTTAGCATTGATGGCGTAAGCTACCTTAGAGGCAGTTGAGCCTACACGAATCCATGCCTTATCCTTATCATAATCGGTAGTATTGCTGAGATAGGCATAGAGAACACCCGAAGTGGTTCCTGTACCATCAGTCTTAAAGATGAATTCAGCATCTGTTGGATTAGAAGCCCAATACTCTGCATCTGTCTTAGAAGCATCATAACCTCTCTCCACATTGATTCTATACTCACCACCAACAGGAGCAATAGGAGTATAATCGATATCGAAATCGTCTCCCTCAGAGCATGCAGTAAACAATGCTACGAAAACAAAGCTCAAAAAATATAATATTTTCTTCATGACTTTTCGTTTATTACATTAATAATCATTACTTCTCCCACCAAAGTTTCTTGGTCAGCGAGTTTCCATTCTCTTCTACATACTTGGCAGCAGCAGAGTTATACAATGTAGTAGCTGTAGGATAAAGCAACCGCATAGGATACTCACCGGCATTCATATTGCTAGCACCTGGATCAACCAAATTGCCTAACACATAACCATCAGACAATTCACGCTGCAAAGCAGTTGTTGATTTACGAACAGTAATATTAGCCTGCACCTCAGGAATACCCAAACGGTTACGGGTCATCCAGCCATCATAAGCATTCGCTCCAGCATAAGTTACCCAATACTGCATGGCGATACTATGAAGCATATCAGCCTTATCGAACTTGTAAGCACCATCAACGAATGCTGTACCATCAAATCCCCAACGGCTGAAGCCGGCAAGAACACCCTTATTATAATATTCCTCAGCCTTTTCAGCATCACCCAAACGAGCATAAGCCTCAGCAATCATCAATTCGCATTCAGCCTCGTTCATCAGATAGACAGCATCATCATAAGCCTGTTTCATACGAGAAGACTTAGAGATTGCAATACCACCCTCTGTAGTTTCATCAGTAGTTGGCTTATCTCCGCAAGGAAGGCCCTCGTAGCATTCATCCATGTGAGCAACCAGTTCCTCATCAGAAGAATAGCCGAGAGGTTTTTTGGCATTAGCAGTTACCTCATACAACTTGATGATACGAGGATCCTTCTTATCCAAAAGATACTCCAAGAAAGTATGACAAGCACGAATATTCTCAGTAGTATTCAACTGACGGATATTAAATTCATAAAGAGGATTACCCTTATTAGCGCCATCTTCCCAATTTACCCAAGCACAATCCTGCTCCAAAAGACCACCTGCACTAAGTAAAGCCTGAATATCAGATTTATGAGCGTCGAAGTCTTTGAGATACATCTTCAACTTCAAACTCTTTGCAAAGCCTGCCCAGCTATCCATACTGCCTCCCAAGAAACAGTCAGCAGTTCCTAAAGGGGAAGCTTTTTCTGCAGCTTTAGCATCATCGAGTTTGGCAATGGCAGCATCCAGCATCTCCAGAATACCCGGATATACTACGGTTTTGCTATCATCAAATGCAGCATGTGGATTGTTTTCGACATCAAGGGCACCTGTAAACGGAATATCACCATAAGTATCAGTCAATACCAAGAAATTATAGGCCTGAAGAATCTTGGCAACCATCCAATAGTTCCAAGCCTTACTTTCTTCAGCAGAAGCTAAAGCCAGCTTTAAATCTTCCAAACTGTTGGCATATGTATTCTGCCAAATCGTAGTAACAGGAGGAATAGAACCTGATGTTGTTACAGCATAATTAGACAATGTATTATACTGGTTTGTACTATTACCCTGTGTTACATACTGGCACCAAAAGTCACCAGTAATTTGCTGATAAAGACCACTGACAGCTACGATAGAACCTTCGGCAGCCGGAAGCAACTGCTTGTAGGAAGCTGTAGAAGGATAGTTTGGGTTGTAGTTGATATCCAAATAACCGGAATCGCTACAAGAAGTAACAGTACCCATTGTCAAGAGGGCTCCCAGCAATGCTGCGCTTAAAAATTTATATCTTTTCATATAAGAAATCTCCTTTAATTAAAATACAACCTTCAAGTTAATACCATAGTTGCGAGTTGACACAGAACCCATAGTCTCACCAAACTCAGAGCTGATATCATTACCAAAGTTAGAAGACTCTGGGTCGATATAATTCTGATGCTTTGGAGTGATGAGCAACAAGTTGTGGCCAACGAGACTCAAAGACAACTTCTGCATCTTCAATGCACTTGTGATTGTCTTAGGGAAATCGTATGTCAAAGCCAACTCACGGAGTTTGAAGTAAGAACGGCTTACAACGAAATCACGACGCACCTCCGGGTTGTAGCTATAGTTACCCTGAACATAATTCATATAGTTGGAAGCAACTGGAATATTATTCTCGACATACTCTCCACCAACAATCTTTACAGAATGAGGATAAACAAAAGCATCACGCTCATTGAATACGGTCTCTGTAGAGTTACCATTGAAGTGAGTAATATAAGATGTCTCAGAATACATCAATCCACCCTTATGCCAGTCGCCCGTTGCAGCAAGACTCAAGTTCTTCCACTTCAGATGTGTGGTGAAGCCCATTACGAAATCTGGCTGAGAAGAACCGAGATAATCATAATCTGTAGTACTAGACTGCAAGAAACCATTACCATTTACGATTCTATAACCATAATATGGACTGTTTTTATCTGTTACCTTCTGTGTTGCTGGCAACTTGAAGATACCGATAGGCTCACCAACCTTCAATACGTAAGATACACCACGCATAGAAGAATACAAACCAGTACTTGTAGTACCTACAGGAATGGTATATTCATCAAGACCATCCCAAAGTTCCTTCACCTTACTCCAGTTCTTAGCGTATGTAGCACCTACACTCCACTCCCAATCCTTAGTACGGATAGGAGTAAAATTAACCATCGCCTCAATACCCTTGTTCTGAAGTTTACCTACATTACGGGTGTTAGAAGTATAACCTGTCTCAGGAGCCAAAGTAGCTGAGATAATCTGATTCTTGGTTGTACGATCATAGTAAGCCACATCGAAGCTCAAACGGTTGCCAAAGAATGTACCGCTCAAACCAAGCTCATACTCAGTTGTAATCTCAGGCTTCAATGACTTATTTGGCAAACGGTTATACTCTGTCAAACCAGAAACACCGGAAATTGGCAAATATGTATAATAAGACTGGAATGGACGATAATATGAATTAGTCATATATACATCAGCATCATTACCTGTCTGACCTATAGCTGCACGAACCTTCAACAAGTCGATTTGCTTGACATTCTTCAAAGCAGGAATAGCCTGATTCAGAAGCACAGACACATTGGCACCGCCATAGAAGAAGCTGTTATCACCCATAGGAAGAGTAGAAGACCAGTCGTTACGGGCAGAAAGGTTCAGGAAAGCCCAATCCTTATAACCCAATTCAACCTGTCCCAAGAGACCCAACAATCTTCTATTCCAAGAGTCAGTATCAGTAATCGAATAGGAAGATGTATTACTCAAGGAATTCCAACCTGGAATATCCAACTGCTCATTATAACCACCTACATTATCATAGTTTCTCTGGTTCAAGTTCCAACCTAAGGTTGCACCTACCGAGAAATCACCGAAAGTATGATTACCGGTCAATAAGAGGCTGGCATCAATCTGTCCACGCTGAGAACGATACTTAGAATAGTAACCCTGGTTACCTACAGTTGTACCATTACCAGTTGCCTGATAAGAACCTTCGGTATAAATAATACGTGGTTCGATGCGCTCGGTCTTATAATTGGTATAATCACCACCGAAACGGCCAATTACCTTGATATCCTTGGTAATATCGTATGACAACTCCAGCTTACCATAAATACGGTCGTCCTGATAAGTAGAATAGAAGTTATCTACCATATAATATGGGTTGGTAGCATACAATGTATAGTAGTTATCTACATTGTTACGCTCAAGGTTGTAATCCTTCATATCGGTGAAACGAACATCAGAAGCACCCTGAAGCAACTCCATATACATATCACGAGAACGGCGCATATCCTTGCGAACATAGTTCAGGGACATGTCCAGATGGAATCTGTCGATATTGGCGTAACCACGGAGTGAGAAGGTATTACGATGATATGTATCACCATCATTAGGAGTAATACCATTAGAACTTACATTACCGTAAGATGCAACAATACCTACTTTCTCATCACCATAGCGGAGAGATACGTTGTTGTTCCATTCCTTACCTACCTGATAGAAGTCACGGATATTGTTCTTAACATAAGAAAAAGGCTTGGTTAAAGTCTCGCCGTTAGAAAGACCGGTGGAACCATACCAGTGCTCACGACCATCGAGGCGAGGTCCCCAAGAACCATTCTCCTCATTAGACCAGGAACCCCAACCTTGACCAAAGAGATTCTGAGTCATTGGCACACGGAGCACATCAGTAAATGTCAAAGAACCATCGTAAGTGATAGAAGCCTTCTTGTTACCCTGTGGCTTCTTTGTAGTAATCATGATAACACCATTGGCTGCACGGGAACCATAAAGAGCAGTAGCAGAAGCACCCTTCAATACAGTTACCGATTCAATATCCTCTGGGTTAATGTCGCCTGCACCACTACCAAAGTCAACAGAGTTATCACCCAAACGGTCATTGTTGATAGGCACACCATCAACAATATACAATGGGTTGTTGCTGGAAACAGAAGAAATACCACGAATTACGACTTTCTGAGAGGTACCTGTAACACCACCACCAGAAATCTGCACACCAGCCATCTTACCCTGAAGACCACTCATCAGGGAACCAGACTTAGCAACAGTCAACTCAGAAGCGTTGGCTGTACTGGCAGCATAACCCAAAGTTTTCTCTGAACGTTTCATACCCAAGGCAGTAACAACTACCTCGTCAAGATTTCTTGCATCAGAAGCCAAAATGATCTTCATCTTAGCAGATGCTTTCATAGTTTTAGTCTGCATGCCGAGATAACTGATTTCCAAGACAGCATCCTTGCTGGCATTAGGAAGCGTAAAATTACCATCGACATCAGTCGCTGTTCCAGTCTTAGTTCCTACAATTCTTACAGATGCGCCAATCACCGGCTCACCATCTTCCTGAGAAACAACCTTACCTGTAACAGTAGTTTGAGCGAGAGCCATTCCTGTTGAAAGAACGAGCCCCCCCCATGAGCATGGTCAATCTTTTTACCATAATTCTCTCTCTTAAAAATTAAACAACTTACAAATATCGGGTGCAAAGATACATACTTTTTGCTAATTAAACAATTTTTTAGCAAACAATTTGATACAAAATATCAACTTTATAGTACTTTATGTATATTTTTCGTATATTCTATTACTTTTCGTAAGCATTTCTGGTATTTATTCTCACAAAACGTAAATAACAAGAAGAAACCAGGTACAAAAGGGAGGTTTAAAAACAGAAAGGCAAACACGCCATTTATTACAATAAATAACATGTTTGCCTTTATTATTTTATTAAAATGAAACTCGCCTATCAAAAAGGCTTCATCAGGATTACACCTTATTATATATAGGGAGTTATGAAAAAAAGTCAATAACGTCGGGAACTTAAATCACGCCAAAATGGAGGAGCGCATTCTTAACACCATCTTCATCCACATGAGTCGTAATGTAATCGGCTACCTGCTTGAGATTATCTCCTGCATTGCCCATCGCAACACCGGTGCCTGCCTCCCGTACGATGGAAATATCATTGCCGCCATCGCCGAAAGCCATGGTTTCTTCTATGTTCAAACCCAGATAATCAGCCATTGCATGCAAGCCCTTGCCCTTATCCGCATCGGCTGCCGTAATATCCGTAAAGGCAGGATGCCATCTGCCCGAGGTGCAGTTGCGGAGCGTAGGCATCAGGAGCGCCTCCTGCTCTACCGAACAGAAAGGAGTAACCTGCAGAACCTGCTCATCTCCCAGTTCATTCACATCGGTCAGGAAGATTTCACAATCCACCCCCAGTCCCTTGGCAAAGATTTCATAAACCTCGTCAGTATAATGATGGATAGCGAGATGATGCTCTCCTACAACGATTGCCGGATAATCATCACGGTCGGCTGCCTCGATAATCTTCTTTACATCTTCAGGAAGGATGGCGTGCTGGCTCACCACCTTATCGCCTACAAAACAGCGGGCTCCATTGGTGGTGATGTAACCGTCGATGAGATGTTCTATCTGACCGAGGTTGTTGATGATGAGTTGCGGACGACCGGTAGAAATATACACCTCTACCCCATTCTTCTTAGCCTGCTCCAAGGCATCTACCGTGCTCTGCGGAATCTTGTGAGTTTTGAAACTCACCAGGGTGCCGTCAATATCAAAAAACAATGCTTTTATCTTCTTATCCATACCAATATCTTCTATACCTTATTATATATACAATGCAAAATCGGCTCTGTAAGTACAGAAAAACCGATGCAAAATTACGAAAAAACAGATAAATGACAAAAAATATAAAGATTTATTAGATTTTACTTGCATAGAAAAGAGAAAAAACGTATATTTGCCACATCTTTATGCCCGAGGAAACTCCGAGATAACGCATAGAGCAACTAGTAAATAAGAACGGTTATGAGTAAGAAGCCCTATCGGTTACTGGCATCCCTGTTGCTGATGCTCGTAGCGACGCTTACTTCATGCGAGAAGTTTTCGATTGACGAAACAACCGGAAAATCACGTGAGGCAAACGCCAATGTAACTATCCATGTGCAGAAAATAGAAGGCATAAGTCTGCTGACAACCAAAGCTGCCGACAAGCAGATGGCGCTGGGCGATGTGTGCTCCAGACTGACACTTGCCATCTTTGACGGAGAGGAGAAACTGGAGACGGTGAACCAGCTTTCAACAGACAATGGCTTCGGAACAGCCTATGTAAGTCTGGACGAAGGAGAATACCGACTGGTGGTGATTGCCCACAACGGAAAGGGAAACTGCTCTGTCAGCGCACCCGAGAAAGTAAAGTTTGCAAGCAACAAACTTACCGACACCTTCTATTATTACGGCAGGTTGAGCGTAAACGAAGAGGGCGCCACCACAAACATCAACCTGAGGCGAGCAGTTGGCGCCTTCAAGTTACATATTAACGACGAAACCATTCCCGAAGAAATCAGAAGCATCAAGTTCTATTATACCGGCGGCAGCAGCACCCTGGATGCAACCACCGGATTCGGCTGCGTGAACAGCCGTCAGACCGAGAATTTCAGTATGAAAGATGGCGGCAGAGACTTTACCGTCTACACCTTCCCACATGAAGAAGAGAAGAACATCAAGATGAGTATCAGCTTTCTGGATGCCGATGCAAAGGTGGTAAAGAGTTTTGAAAAAGCCGATTTGAAAATCCATCAGAACCAAACAACCTATACCGAGATTTCCATTGCTGACGGATTCGGTGGCGGAGACGACAGTACGGGTGGTGGAATAAGCATTACCGTAGACCCTACCTGGGGGGAGACAGAACGGGTGAATTTCTAAGAAACAGACGATTAAGGGATTACGGAAAACCAGAAGGTATGTTCTATTTTTCCACAATGCAATATAATTTTTGATTCTTAAAGATTTGATAAACAAAATTTCTTTGTCATTTAAGAATAATTCCATAATTTTGCATCCAATATTATATAATATTATAAACAAAGGATGAAAAAATATATAACTCTTATCATGCTGATGGGAGCATTGATTCCTGCTGGGGCTCAGGCACAAACGCTGAGCCTTGACAGTTGCCGTGCCATGGCGCTGCGCAACAACAAGCAGCTCAATGCCTCGAAGCTCAAGAAAGACGTGGCGTACAACATGAAGAAATCGGCACGTACCAAATATCTTCCTAAAGTAGATGCTTTAGGCGGTTACGAATGGTTCAGCAGGGAGATTTCGCTGCTGAACGACGGTCAGAAATCAACATTCAGCAATATCGGCTCTACCGTTACCGGAGGAATATCGGGAGGAGCCAGCAATCTGATGAGCCAACTTGTAAGTCAGGGAATGATTACCCCGGAGATAGCGCAGCAGATAGGCGGACTGCTGAATGAGAAACTGGGACCCCTGCAGCAGCAAGGCAATGCGCTGGGAGAGAAACTGGTAGATGCTTTCCGCACCGACACCCGCAATATCTGGGCTGGAAGCGTGATGGTTCGCCAACCTATCTATATGGGTGGAGCCATCATTGCAGCCAACAAGATTGCCGACATCGGAGAGCAGATTGCAGAGAATGATCTCGACCAGCAGACCCAGAGCACGCTCTACAGCATAGACCAGGCTTACTGGCTCGCCGTTTCGCTGAAGCAGAAGCAGAAACTCGCCATCAGTTACCGCGACCTCGTAAAGAAACTGAACGAGGATGTTCATAAGATGATTCAGCAGGGAGTAGCCACCAAGGCAGACGGACTGAAGGTAGACGTGAAAGTGAACGAGGCTGAGATGCAGATTACCCAAGCAGAAGACGGACTCGCTCTGTCGAAGATGCTGCTCTGCCAGCTCTGCGGCATTCCGATGAACCAGGAAATCACACTTGCCGATGAAGATAAGGAAACCCTGGCTTTATCAGGAACTCCTGTTGACACCGAGCAGCAGAAAGTGGCAGCACAGGATTCGGCGCTGAACACCCGGCCGGAACTCCGCATGCTGCAGAATGCGCTCGACATCTCTAAAGAAGCTACCAAAATGGTTCGCGCCATCAATCTGCCTCACGTCATGCTGACAGGCGGCTACATGATTTCGAACCCGAACGTATTCAATGGTTTCCAGAAGAAGTTTACCGGAGTCTGGAACGTAGGCGTGATGGTTCATGTTCCGGTATGGAACTGGTTCGACGGCGCCTACAAGGTGAGAGCCGCCAAGGCTGCCAGCAATATCGCCCAGATGAACCTGGATGATACGAGAGAGAAGATTCATCTGCAGATTACTCAAAGCCAGTTTAAGGTAAAGGAAGCCCAGAAGAAGCTCAACATGGCAATGAAGAACATCGCCAGTGCAGATGAGAACCTGAGATGCGCCAACCTCGGTTTCAAGGAAGGCGTGATGGAGGTTACCGACGTGATGGCTGCACAGACTGCCTGGCAGAAAGCACAGAGCCAGAAGATTGATGCAGAAATCGACGTGAAGCTGACTCAGGTTGGGCTGAACAAGGCGCTCGGTATCCTGCAGTAATAATAATAACAAATTCAGATTAAGCAAAATGTCTAAGAAATCACAGCATAACAACATATTGCTCGCTGTAATCGGTTTTACAGCAGTAGTCATTCTCGTAGGCGTCATCGGTTTCTTCACCCTGGAACAGAAGGATGACACCATTCAGGGCGAGGTAGAAGTATCAGAATACAGAGTGTCCTGCAAACTGCCGGGACGCGTAGTAGAACTCCGCGTTCAGGAAGGCGATTACGTTCATGTGGGCGATACGCTCGCCATCCTCGAAGTGCCGGAAATGAAATCGCAGGAACAGATGCTCCAGGCTACCAACGCTGCAGCCGAGGCGATGAAGGACCTGACGGATGCAGGTGCACGCAAGGAGCAGATTCAGGGCGCTTACCAGTTGGTTCAGCAGGCTGAAGCTGCCGCAACCATCGCCAAGAAGACCTACGACCGCATGCAGAACCTCTTCAACGAGGGTGTAATCAGCGGTCAGAAACGCGATGAGGCTTACGCAGCCTACAAGGCTACAGAGGCTCAGGTGGCTGCTGCCAGAAGTCAGTACGATATGGCGAAGAATGGCGCCCGCGAACAGGAGAAGCGCATGGCTGCCAACAACACCCAGGCTTCGAAGAGCGCTGTGGATGTAGTGAAGAATCTTCTGAAAGAGACCGTTCAGATTGCCCAGTGCGAGGGCGAGGTTAGCAATGTCTATCCTAAGGTAGGCGAGCTGGTAGGCCTCGGCTCTCCTATCATGAGCATCTCTATCATGAGCGATATGTGGGGAACCTTCAATGTTCGCGAAGACCATCTCAAGGGGCTGAACAAGGGCGATGAGTTCACCGCTTACGTTCCTGCCTTCAACAAGGACATCAAGATGAAGGTTTACTACCTGAAAGACCAGGGCTCTTACGCTACCTGGAAGGCAACCAAGGATAATGGCGACTACGACCGCAAGACATTCGAGGTGAAGGCCCGTCCTATCACAAAGATTGAGGGATTGCGCCCGGGAATGTCACTCATCATTAAATAACATCTATGTTTAAGAAATTATATCATATAGCCCTCAGAGAATGCGGCATCATGTGGAAGAACCCCATTTATCTCTTCTGCATGGTCATCTTCCCCATCGTGGTGGTAATTTTCTTCACCACGCTGATGAAGGGAGGAGTGCCTACCGACATGCCTGTGGGCATAGTAGATCAGGACAACTCCGCCACATCGCGCCAGCTGGTACATAAGCTCGATGCCTTCCAGACCACCAAGGTAGTGGCTCATTACGAGAACATGGCAGAGGCAAGACATGCTATCCAGAAGAACGAAATCTACGCCTTCCTGCTGATTCCTGACGGAACAGAGGCAGGCCTGATGGCCCAGAAGCAGCCTAAGATTTCATTCTATTACAGCAGCGTATCGCTGGCAGCCGGCTCCCTGCTCTTCCGCGATCTGAAAACCATCTCTACCCTGGGAGGTGCGGCGGCAGGAATGGCGAAACTTTCGGCGCTGGGAAAGACGAACGATGAAATCATGACCTTCCTACAGCCTATCGCCGTAGATCTGCACATGATAGGCAACCCATACGCCAACTACAACTATTATCTTTCGAGCGTAATGGTGCCGGGACTCATCATGCTGTTCATCTTCCTGATTACACCTTATTCTATAGGTACGGAACTGAAGTTCAACCGGGCAAGAGACTGGATGCGGATGGCAGGCAACAATCCTTATCTCGCCATTGCGGGTAAGATGCTGCCACAGACACTCATCTTCCTGAGTATCTTCCTGCTATTCGAATTCTACATCTATTATGTATTGCAGTTTCCACATCCGGGCGGCGCGCTTCCTATCATCCTGTTAGGCATTCTGAGCGTACTCTCCTGCCAGTGTTTCGGCATCTTTGCCTTCGGACTGATGCCTTCATTGCGCATGTCGATGAGTATCTGTTCGTTGTGGGGCGTAGTGAGTTTCTCCATCTGCGGAGCCACCTATCCGCTCTTCTCGATGGATTCTCCGATCCAGTCTATCGGCCAGCTTTTCCCGTTGCGCCACTATTACATGATTTACCAGATGAACATCTTCAATGGTTTCCCTATGAGCGATGCTGTGCTCCACTGGGGCGCAATGGTGCTGTTCTGCGCCCTGCCGATGCTCACTGTCTGGAACATCAAGAAGGCAATGCTGGTATATAAATACTTACCGTAATGAAGAAAAGTAGTTTATTATATAAGATTATCAATGGCATCTGGGACATGTGCTACATCTGGAAGACGGAAATGCGCAATGTTTTCCGCGATGAGGGTGTGCTCATTTTCTGCATTCTGGTGCCGCTGGGTTATCCGCTGCTCTACTCTTGGATCTACAACAACGAGGTGGTGAGAGAAGTGGATACGGCGATTGTGGACCTGAGCCACAGTCACAGTTCACGCGAGTTTATCCGCGATTATGATGCTTCACCAGACGCCAAGGTTACCTATTACTGCAACAGTCTGGACGAGGCGAAGGAACTGGTGCGCAGGCAGGCAGTTCACGGAATCCTTTACTTCCCTGCCGACTTCGATACGAAGCTGAACCGGGGCGAACAGGCGCATGTGGGAGTTTACTGCGATATGAGTCTGATGCTGACCTATAAAGCGATTTATCAGACCTCGCAGGCCGTAGCCAGCCACATCAACTCGGGCATCCAGATAACACAGGCTGGAGGATTTACAGATAGAGACGATGAGATTACCACCGAGCCGCTCGCCTTTGATGAGGTTCCGATATTCAACACGACAGGAGGTTACGGAAATGCCATTCTGCCGGCTGTGCTGGTTCTTATCCTGCAGCAGACGATGCTGCTGGGCATAGGAATGGCAGCGGGAACATCAAGAGAACTCAACAGAAACCGCGAACTCATACCGGTAAGCGAGCATTATGGCGGTATTTTCCGCATTGTTTTCGGCAAGGCATTGGTTTATTTCATGGTTTATGCCGTGATGGGAATGTATCTTACGCTGGTAGTTCCCAAGCTGTTCAGTTTTGTAAGTATGGTAACGTGGACCACCATTCTCGGTTTCCTCCTTCCTTACATTCTTTCGTGCGTTTTCTTCGGTCTGATGCTGTCGTGTCTGGTAAGATATCGTGAAAATGTGATGCTTCTGGTGGTATTTACCTCCGTTCCGTTGCTTTTTATGACGGGAGTTTCATGGCCATTGAGCAATATTCCGGGCTTTTGGCAAGGATTTTCGTGGGTTTTCCCATCCACTTTCGGCATCCGCGGGTTCCTCAGAATCAGCAGTATGGGTGCTTCGCTTTCAGATATTCTGCCGGAATTCAGAGCACTCTGGATACAAACGGGTGTCTATTTTCTGGCTACCTGCCTGGTTTTCAGGCAGCAACTGAGATCGGCAAGACTCAAGGCTGACCTTACTGCCGAAGTAGCAGAAGAAGAGGAGGAGGCGGAAGAAATCGTGGAGAATAGATAATGTACAATGCATAATTTCGGGGGTGACCATGCAAAAAACAGCTGTTAACTGTTAACCTGTTAACTCCTCTGATAAAAAAAAGCTAGGACTGCTTGAGGGCAATCCTAGCTTTTTATTTTATACCCTTATCAAATAGGATATTTACTACTTGTGTGTACTAACAATCTTGGTTGGAGCCTTCTCGGCATTTCTGCGGTTCACCACCGTTACTACGCTTTGGGCAAGGCTGAGGAATGCCTGACCGGTAATGGAATCAACCTTGGTAGCAGCAGGCGCACCATCATCACCACCCTCGCAGATGCTCTGAACGATAGGAATCTGGGCGAGCAGAGGCACATTCATTTCCTTGGCGAGGTTCTTGCAACCCTCCTTACCAAAGATATAATACTTGTTCTCAGGCAGCTCGGCAGGCGTAAAGTAAGCCATATTCTCGATTAGTCCGAGGATAGGCACATTCACCTTATCATTCTGATACATGTCAATACCCTTTCTCGCATCGGCAAGCGCCACCTGCTGAGGCGTACTTACGATAACTGCACCCGTAATGGAAAGCGTCTGGAGCAACGTAAGATGAATATCGCTTGTGCCAGGAGGCGTATCGAGGATAAAGTAATCCAACTCACCCCAGTCAGCATCAGCAATCAGCTGCTTCAGGGCAGAACAAGCCATTCCGCCGCGCCACAGAGTAGCAGTAGTAGGACTTACGAAGAAACCGATACTCAGGAGCTTCACGCCATATTTCTCGACAGGTTCGATGAGGTCTCTGCCGTCCTTGTGAACAGAATAAGGACGCTCCTCCTCCACACCGAACATCTTAGGCATGGAAGGACCGAAGATATCAGTATCGAGCAAACCCACCTTGTAGCCCAACTTAGCCAAGGCGATAGCGAGATTGGCAGAAACGGTGCTCTTGCCTACTCCACCCTTACCAGAGCTTACAGCAATGACGTTCTTCACCTGTGGCAGCATCTTGCCCACCTCAGGACGAGGAGCCGACTTGAACTCAGTAACGATTTCCACCTCTACATCTTTCGAAATATGATAATGGATGGCAGCCTCGGCCGCCTTCACCGTACTCTTGAGGAAAGGATCCGTATCACGAGGAAAGAGAAGAACCACCTTCACCTTCATACCATTGATGCTAGGCGTATCTGCCAGCATCTCGCTCTCTATGAGGTTCTTCTTGGTGCCTGGATAAATCACCGTAGCAAGCGCCTCTTCAATCAATTTTGGATATAATGTCATCATTTCTTTTTATTTATTTGGTGCAAAAGTAACAATAAATAATGTAATAAGCAAATAAAAACTAAATAATTTCAGATATTAAACACTTTTATGTATCTTTGCAAAATGCAGAAATGTGTAGTTTCAGCAAAAGCGAATCTACAACCGAACAGACAAAAACATAAGAAAAATGAAATATAAAAAGATTATATTAGGCGTTGCCTTGGCTCTGGCCTGCTTCTCTAGCCTGAATGCCAACGCGCTGACCGAAACCAAAGTGAAGAAGACGGAAACTCAGGCCGCAGCACCCAACGTTTATTGGACCGACGGCTACGGCAGAGTATCTTATACCACCAACTCTATCATTTCGCCGGTAGTAAAAATTGCCCTCAAGGAGTTTGCGGGCGATATGAAAGCCGTAACCGGATTCGATGCGAAAGAAAAATCAGGTGCTCCGATACAGATTTACCAGCTCGACCAGCTCACCAACAAGGAGTTTTCGGCAGTAGAAAAACTCGGTGCGCCGCTGCATCTTATTATCACCGCAAAGGATGCTTTCTACATCGGTACGAGGAAAGGGAAACTCATCGTTATCGGAAGCAACGCCCGCGGAACGGCTTACGCCATCATGAAACTCTCTGAGCTGGCTGGCGTTTCGCCTCTGGCGGCATGGAACGACCTGCAGCCGGCGCAGCGCAAGAGCCTCTATACACCCGTAGATCAGCAGTGGATTGAGGTTCCGAGAATAGAATTCAGAGGACTTGCCCTGAACAACAGCCAGTGGATGAAACCGCAGAACTACAGCCGCATCGCCCGTCTGATGCTGCGCCTGAGAGCCAATACGCTGTGGCAGGTAGACGGCAGGCACGAGGCTGCTTACAACAAGGCTGTGGTAGACAGTTTCGACATCTGTGTGGCGGAAAACTACAAGGTGACGGAGTTTGTGGGCAAGAAGCACAAGAAGAAACACCGCAAAACCATCGAGAATGTGAAGCTGGTCTGCTCGGATGCACAGATGGAGATGAGCAATCTCTCGCCGGGCCTGCTTCTCGAAATGCTCAACAGCAAGGATTATCTGGAGAGCAAGAATGCCCAGCACGGCAAATCGCACCGCTCTGCCGCTCACAACGACGAAGACTGTGCCTGGATAGCCAACATTACCAATCCGAAGCTGTCAACCTTCCAGCTAGCCATGATGATGAACCTGGCGTGGAATAGAAACGCCCTGAAAGCAGGTTGCAAGACGTATATCCAGAACACTCTCAACGCATTCTTTGGCGCCATTACGGGCAAGAAAATCATGCCTCTGATGGAAGAATATTACCGTCTTACCAGCATCCGCCATTCCGCTTATATGGCGATGCCTTACGGCGATACTGAGTTTCATTCAGGCGAATTCGGCAACGAACTGGAGCGTTTTCTCTACCGCTACGACCTGTTGAAGGCGAAGACTGAATCCATCGAACGCATGCTGCCTCAGAACCAGAAAGACGGTTTCTTCGAGGTTGTGAAATATCCGATATTCCTGGCTGCCTTAGTAGCCGAAAAGGAGCTGGAGGCACAGGAAGCAAGACACATCGCCCGTCCGGGACTGTTTAATAAAGACGATGAGGCGAAAGCTGCAGCGGCTGTGAGCATCGATGCTTACAGCAAACTGAAGCAGCTCAATGCCTACTACAGTCGCATCAGAAACGGCAAATGGAAGGATTTCATCCTTACCAACGGTGCAGAGATGCAGGCTCCGCAGATTCCGGGCACACTCCCGGCTGCCGATATCAAGCAGCTGAAACTTGATGCCTTCGACCGCAGCAACGATCTCAAGCCGCTCTCTGTAGTTACCGGCGACATCATTGCCAAGAATGCCTACGAATGGAGCAAGGCTACTGAATCGCCGCTTGCCCAGGCTGCCGTTAGAGGAGCCGAGAAGATTACCGTCCGTCCGCTGTTAGGTCACAGCGGCAAGGCTGTGAAATTGCCGAAGGGAGCCAGTCTGAGCTATGATTTCTACTGCGACAAGAGCGGTGATGCGCGTTTTACCATTGCCGCAATTCCTTGCTTCCTAAACGCTGTAAAGGATATGAGGGTGAGTGTGAGCATAGACCGTGGCGAACCGGTAATCTGCCAGTTGAAGGAGGTTTACAACTCAAAGGACTGGCAGTTTGACCTGTGGCGCGGACAGACGCTGAAGAGCTTCTACGTTACGCTTCCTGGCGGCAGTCACAACGTAACCATCAAGGCTTTAGACGATAATGTGATGATTGATCAGTGGGTTCTGGATTACGATGTAGACAGAGAATATTACGTATTCCCTGTTGCAAAATAAGAGGCTTTTATGATGCTGAAATGTGTTAAGAATCCTAACTCATAGCTTCTTCCCCCGCATCTCTATGACTTATGCCCCGCAAAGCACAGAGACGGGGAAAAAAGAGCGAGGGGGTTAACAGGTTAACAGTTAACACCCCCAAAATGCATGGTTCCCCCACACACATATAAAAATAAGTATATATATATTATATTATAATAAGGTACGCGCGAGGGGGAGTATCGAAAAAACAGCTGTTAACTGTTAACTCTGTTAACCCCCAGGCATAAAAAGACATAAAAAAAGCACTCCTAGGAGCGTGAACTCCTCAAAGTGCCTTGATCATAATTATATTTCTAATATTGGTTTTTACGCAATAAAGAAGTCATTGATTACTCAATAACTACGGTTGTCCAACCATGCTTGTCCTCAATAGTACCATACTGGATTCCGCGAAGCGTATCATACAGGTGCTTAGAGATAGGACCTGGCTTCTCACCGAAGTTGTAGCGCTTGCCTGTATCCAAGTCATCAATGTAGCTGATAGGACTGATTACGGCAGCAGTACCGCAAGCACCAGCCTCCTCGAAAGTATCCAGCTCATCCTCAGGAATCTGACGGCGCTCCACCTTCATACCGAGGTCCTCAGCCAACTGCATCAGACTCTTGTTGGTGATAGAAGGGAGGATAGATGTACTCTTAGGAGTAACGTATGTATTATTCTTGATTCCGAAGAAGTTGGCAGCACCACACTCATCCATGTATTTCTTCTCCTTAGCGTCGAGATAGAACTCGCATGCATAACCCTTCTCGTGAGCGATATTGTTGGCTCTGAGAGAAGCAGCATAGTTGCCACCAACCTTATAGATACCTGTTCCGAGAGGAGCAGAGCGGTCGAAATCGCGGATGATGACGTATGGGTTGGTAGAGAATCCACCCTTGAAGTATGGACCTACTGGAGTTACGAAGATAAGGAAGCAATACTCCTTAGAAGGATGAACACCCACCTGAGCACTTGTACCGATGAGCAGCGGACGGATATAGAGCGTAGCACCACTCTCGTAGGTAGGAATCCACTCCTGGTTGAGGCGAACCACCTTCTTCACCATTTCCTCGAACATTTCTGTAGGCACCTCTGGCATCAGAATGCCGCGACATGTGCTCTGCAAGCGCTTAGCGTTCTCGTCCATACGGAACACGCGCACCTTACCGTCTGGGCAACGATAAGCCTTCAAGCCCTCGAATGCCTCCTGACCATAGTGCAGACAGGTTGCAGCCATGTGCAATTTCAAATACTCATCAGAGCAAACTTCTATTTCGCCCCATTTGCCGTCGCGATAGTAACAGCGAACATTGTAGTCAGTCTGGCGATAGCCAAATGACAAATTAGACCAATCTAAGTCTTTCATAACATCTATATTTTTAATGTTCTACTAATATTTTAAATGCAAAAATACAAAATAATCTATTAATCTGCAACTCTTTTATAATATTTTTAATGAAAACGTTATCTTTTTATTCATTTCTGCCATTTTGGGGCATCATTTTACCATTTTAGGGGGGTCTTTTATTGTAATTGAGAGATTGTATTTCTGAAAATGAAAAAGCTGCACCCATTCTTCGCGAACAGGATGCAGCTTACCAACTAACATTAACTTTAAATCAACTATTCTTTAAACCTATCATTTTATATTGCTATATAACCAATAGGGGAAGCGAGGTTAACGGGTGTATTCCTCAGGAATCTGAGGCATCGCTCCATTCTGGGTACAAACGTAGGCACTTACCTTTACGGCAAGTTCGTGAGCCTCCTGAATGCTCTTGCCCTTCAGAATGCTGGCACAGAATGTGCCGGTAAAGCTGTCGCCTGCACCTACTGTATCAGCCACCTCAACCTTTGGAGTCTCCTGGAATGACTTCACACCCGGAGCAAAGACATAGCTGCCGTTTACACCGCAGGTCAGCACGAGCATATCGAGATTATACTTGCCGAGAATCAGCCAGCACTTGTTCTCGATATCCAATCCTGGATAACCAAAGAGACGGCCGATGGTAATCAACTCCTCATCGTTGATTTTCAACACATTGCAGCGCTTCAAGCTCTCGGTAATCACCTCAGGAGTATAGAAGTTCTGACGAAGATTGATGTCGAAGATCTTCAGACAATCCTCTGGAGTATGATCGAGGAACGTATAAATGGTCTTACGGCTAACCTCACTGCGCTGTGCCAGAGAACCCCAGCATACAGCTCCAGCATTGACAGCAATCTCCCTAATATCACTGGTGAACGGGATATTATCCCAAGCTACACCCTGCTTGATATCGTAAGTAGGAACGCCCTCCTTGTCGAGCTGCACCTGAACTGTACCGGTAGGATAATCTACTTCAGGCATTACATACTTCAACTTCTTCTCATCGAGAATGCGAAGGGCTGTTTCGCCCAAGGCATCCTTACCCACAGCACTCACGGCTACAGAATGCAAACCATGCTGACCTGCGTGGTAAGCGAAGTTGGCAGGAGCACCGCCGAGTTGAGAACCACTAGGGAGAACGTCAAAGAGGATTTCGCCCAAACCTACACAATATTTTGTATTTAAATTCTTTGTTTCCATAATTACACTTTATTATATACGATATAAACGATTGCGGATGATTTATATTATAACTTGCGGATATAAGTGAAGAGATAAGCGACTCCCACAGCCATGACAGCCACAGCACCAGCCTGACCGATAGCATCACTGGCAAAGCCCATAATCAAAGGGAAGACGGTACCACCGAAGAGGCCCATAATCATCAGTCCACTCACCTCGTTCTTCTTATCAGGCATAGCTAGAAGTGCCTGAGAGAAAATCATGGAGAACACGTTAGAGTTGCCATATCCCACCAGGGCGATGGCGATATAAAGCATCATCTTGCTCTCGCCTACCCACATGCCTATCATACTCAGAGCCATCATCACTACGCTGATAACGAAGAAAGTGCGGGTCTTCATCATGCGGAGGAAAACAGTACCGGTGAAACATCCGATGGTACGGAAGATGAAGTAGAGCGATGTAGCGAAGGCAGCCTCGTTCAGCGTCCATCCCAGACGCTCCATCAGAATTTTAGGAGCTGTGGTATTGGTACCCACATCGATGCCTACATGGCACATGATACCGATGAAGGAAAGCAGCACGATAGGTTTGCCGAGCAACTTGAAGCACTCGCCAAAGCCGGAAGCCTTACCCTCGTTCTTCTCCTCCTCGATAGGTGTACCAGCCAGGAAGAAGGTAGCTGCGATTCCGATAACCATATAGATTGGGAAGAGAATTCTCCAGCCTAAACCAAAGGTAGGAATGCTTGCCATGGCGCCCCACATAGCGATGTATGGAGCCAGGAAGGAAGCTATCGCCTTGACAAACTGACCGAAGGTCAATGTGGATGCCAGGTTCTGACCTGATGTCACCACCGAAACCAGAGGGTTCAGGGATGTCTGCATCAAGGCATTACCGATGCCGAGCAATGAGAACGATACGAGCATCAGCTCAAAGTTTTCGCCAAAGATGGGCAAAAGGAGTGAGATAACGGTAACAAGCAAAGACAGGAGTACTGTCTTCTTTCTACCTATCTTATTCATCAGGATTCCCGTAGGAACCGAGAAGATGAGAAACCAGAAGAATACCAGCGATGGGAACAGATTGGCTGTTGCATCATTGAGGTTGAGATCTTCCTTTACGTAGTTGGAGGCTATACCTACCAAATCTACAAATCCCATGGCGAAGAAACAGAGCATCACCGGGATGATTGATAACTTTAATGATTTATTCATAATTGTTAGCGTTATTGTTTCTATTTTGTTGGTGCAAAGGTAGCGATAAACGATACAATATATCATAAAATATCGTTCATCAGCTACCATTTTTGTTGCATTGTTACATCAGTAACACTCTTAGAAACAATAGTGTTATAGATTCAGTTCTTAACAGATGAGGTTACTTGATGTCGTAAACCTGATACTTACCCTTTCCCTTTACAGTAACCTTGTTGTAAGGCTTGCTTGGGAACACGAGATTGGTCATAGACATCTTGCCGTCAGCATCCAGTGCCTCGATGCTGCTCTTGTCAATGAAGATGCGCAGCTGGCTGATCTTGCCATAGGTTGGAGCCTTGGTGACTGCAGCGAAGTCCTTGCTGAAATCTACCTTACCGCTCTTGGTTCTATCCATTGAGAAGGTTTCTGCCTTGGCATCGTAGTTCATCACTACCTTCTCGCCCTTGTCGTTGCTCAAAGTGATAGTAGCATTTCCCTTCAGATTCACTACCATCTCGCAAGATTCTGTGAGTTTCTTGCCAGCCTTCTTGCTTCTTGCCGCAGTCATCTCTGGAGATGGAACCACGCTGCAATAAGTTTCACCCTTATACTCGAAGAGACCTAAGTCGCGAGGAATAGAGTTGCCTGAACGGTACTGCTGGGTAGGAACCTGGTTGGCATACTGCCAGTTGCTCATCCAGGCGATAGCCACGCGGCGACCTTCTGGTGCGTTATCAAAAGTAACTGTAGCATAATGATCCTTTCCGTAATCCATCCACTTGGTTACCTCAGGCTTGCTCTCGCAAGTAAACTTATAACCGTCGAAATCGCCTACGAAATACTGGGTTGCTGAACCACCGGATGGACCACCAGGATTGATGTTGCAGATGAGCATCCACTTCTCCTTATCGGTGCCACGAACCTTCAGCTTCATCAGGTCTGGGCATTCCCAAACACCGCCATGGTTGCCATACTTCTCACCGAAAGAGCTTTCAAGTTTCCAATCCTTCAAATTATCAGAAGTATAGATTTCCATGTGCTGACCGGCAGCCAGAATCATATTCCACTTCTTGATGTCCTCGTTCCAGAACATGTGTGGGTCACGGAAGTCTGGCACAGTACTGGTGATAATAGGATTTCCTTCATATTTTGTAAAGGTCTTGCCGTTATCTGTACTGTAAGCCATGCTCTGTGTCTGGTTCTCACCAGCCGAAGTGTAGAGAGCCACAACAGCACCCTTGCCCAAACCAGCAGTATTATTCTTATCCACAACGGCAGAACCGCTGAAAATGGTACCAATTGCATCTGGCTGGATAGGGGCACCCTGGAACTTCCAATGTACCAAGTCGGTAGATGTAGAATGTCCCCAGGTCATATTCTCCCACTGTGATCCGTAAGGATTATACTGGAAATAGAGATTCCATACGCCATCCTTATAGAACATACCATTTGGGTCGTTCATCCATCCGTAAGCAGGAGTGTGATGGAAATCCGGACGATACTGCTCGCGATTCTTCATATCGAAAGCATCAGAGAACTTCATCTCCTTCCAGCAAGTGAGGGCATTCAGTCCTTCCTTGCTATAATCACCATTAACATGGATATCGAGAGCCAGGCCTTTCAAGCCAGCAAACTCATCCATATAGAGGGGAACGAAATAATCTACGTGATCTTTAGCCAACTTCACATTGAGGGCTTTCACCTGCTTGTTGTCAGCAATCACCTTGATATTTGCCATCTCAGCATCCTCCTGTACAGGAAGCAAGAGACACTTCTGGTTCTGACTCTCCTGGCTGATGCGATAGAGACAGTGATTATTGCTCAAGAAGGAAGCCTCCTGGGCATAACTGGCGGTGAAACCGCAAAGAGCGACAAGCGCTGAAACAAAAATCTTCTTCATATTATAAGATTGTATATAATTAATTGTTTACTCTACTTAATTTTATATAGGATGCCTTCAGCAACTATCTTATATATGATGCCTCCAGCACGTTTTACTTTTTATATGTATCCTGAAAAACAATCCTCTTACCCGTCAAGTAATTAATTCCTACTGTATCCTTAAATTCTAACTAACCTAAAAACTAAACCCTTTTATCAACAAATACTAAAATCCTTATTATATCAACTAAACCAATCAACTATCAATGGATTAAACTGTTTTTATTTGCATGACTAAACGATTCAAGAATAACCTCTTCTCGTTTTCTGCTGCAAAATTAGTAGTTTTGCTGAAAAAAGGATTCACCTAATCGTTCATACCCTAATAAATATGTAACATGAACACATTTTTAATAAGCAATGAACACTTTTTCCTCATTATCAGGCCAAATCCTATGATTCCAAAGCTATCTTCGTGGAATAAACCAAAGTATTATGGGCATCCAAGACCTTCACGATGAATATCCCGCTGCCTATTTGAGCTATGGAACCAGACTTTTCCAAAGCAGAGAGAGATTTCAGAAGTCTTCCGGCAACATCAAAAACCTTCAAGGTATAGCCTTCCTCAACAAACTGATAATTCAATCTGCCATCTGCAACATGAAACTGTACAGCGGAAGAGGAATTCTGGACATGCAGAATGCCCGAAGATACCTTGTTGGCATCGAGCTTATAAGCCTGCAAAGACTTAACGAGTGTTGTTCCCTCGCTGAAAACCGTAGCCTTGACTGCATCCACATTCTGAGGGAAGATTCTTACTGATGCTGCATAGGTATCATTCACAAAGATATCAACAATGGAATGATCCACATAAGCAGTAAGTTTTACTTCCTCACCAGCCGCAACAGGTTTTGCCAATGTTGACTGATAGATTCCCTTAAAGACATCATCCTGCACGATACGGTTGATACCGCTGGCATCCAACTTCACTACTCCACTTACTGGAGAGTAAGTAAGCCGAACCTGCTTGTTGCCATCGCCAAAGAAGGTAAAGCCGAAATCGCTGTTGCCAGCAACAAAGGTACCATTCAGTTCCAGACTTCTTCCTTCTACAGGCGAAAGATTCTGCTCGCCATGCAAGGTAAGGTTGTTCTGAACATAAGATACCTCTGAACGCATAGCCTTCAGACCCTCGAACGGTTTCTGAACCAAATTGCCCTGGGCATCGAGGCTGATTTCGCGTGGCAAACCATAAGTGTGAGCATATCCCAGGCGATAATTTTCTGCACCAGGCAACTTATCAGGTACGATACCCAACATCAGGGTTTTGCCATCTTTCTGGAAAATGGTTGGCGACAGGAAGCCATAGCCATCCTTTGAGAAACCCGGAAGTTCCAGGGTCTTGGGAGCCTCACTATCAGGAGCAAAAGTACCGTCGCTGTTGATACAGCCGGTCCAATACAAGGTATGAACACCCAGCTTTGTGTTTAACGGAGTAACCATAAACACCCATTTGTTGCCAAACTTGGTAACGGAAGGCATCTCCCAGAACGTTCCATCCTGTGCCTTACTGGTTCCTCGGAAGAAGATGTTGCCATCGTTGCTCCACTTACCGGTGAGCTTATCGTAACGATGTAAGGTTGTGGCACCTATACCATCTTTTGAGGTACCGGCAATCATGTAGAGCTTATCACCATCACGGAAAAGGAAACAATCGCGAAAGTCATCGCTCAATCCATCAGGACGACCATTCACTATCGGATTGTTCTCCAACTTCTGCCAGCCTAACAGGTCTTCATCCTTTGGCTTAGCCTGTGAGAACATAGCCTTGGCATAATCTACACCCGTATAGAAGATATTTGGCTTGCCACCCGTCAGTTCATCATCGGTAAAGACACAACCCGACCAGCAACCTTTCTTGTCGTACCACTCTTCAGGACTGACAGCCACAGGAAGTTCCTCCCATTTATAGAGATTATCGCTCACGATATGTCCCCAGTTCAAGCGAGTCATATAAGGTCCATTAGGATTCTTCTGGAAAAACACATGATATTTTCCGTTATAGAAAACAGCTCCATGCGTTTCGTTTGTCCATGCTCCCGAAGGCATACCATGGAAAGCCGGACGCAGGATATCAGAAGCATAACGTTCCGGAGAATAAGTCAAGACAGGGGCGTTCTGAGCCTTCTCATTAATTACTTCGCTGTTGATACCCTTGAAGATTTCAAAATCATCTATCAAGCCATTATAAGTATTCAGGCAGAAAAGCCCATCCACCTTATCATCCTGGAAAGACTTGCCTATCATGAAATCTGCAGAACCACCATTCATGCCACCTTTCTGACACTTGGCTGTAGCCACCTGCACGCCATTGTTGTACATTACCACCTGCTTGTTCTCGGCATCAACGGTTACCACCAGATGATTCCACTTGTAACGCGCCAATTTGTCACTGGCTTTCAGCATCACCTTCCAGCCCTTGACATGACAGATGAACATATAGGTGCCACGGGAACCCAGGCGGAAAGCAAATCCTTTATCACCACTCTCCACCACATTCAAGTCGGAAGCCTTCAGGTTTCCGGCCATCGTAGTAAAACACTCGCCATCCTCATCCAGCCTCATCACCGGATAAGACTCAGGTGCTACCCAAAGAGAGAATGTCATCTGGCTTTGCCCATCAACAAGAGTTGGGTCTATCTTAGCCTGAAGACAGGAAGAATAGCCATCCAGTCGCCACGCATTTCCCTGGGCACCAGCCACAGAAACCGGAGCTAAGGCTCCCTGAGCCTGAAACTTCTGATTGCTGACTGATTCTATGGTAGTAGCATCAGCCGACATCTCCATAGGGAATTTTACCACCTGGGCCTGGGCATTGACACAAGCCATCAAGGCAAATGAAAGAAAGAGTGCTTTATTGAGTTTTTTCATATCTCACTTGTTTAGTTCTTGGATTTAAAACCTAGAAAGGGAAGACCCTCTTTGCGCACACAACAAAGAATAACACTCGTTAGTTTTCACAAAGACTGCCTTCCTATTTCTGTTTAATTCAATTTTTTATTCTGCAAGATAGTCGATGCAGTTCTTGGTCAAAAGCTCTGTGTTTGCCTGGAACTTGTTGCCACCTTCCTGGTTGAACTCGTATGAGCTCAAACCGATACAGAGAACTGTACCCTTGAATTCTGCTGTAGGCTGGAATTCTACGATACCCGCACAGCAATAATCGGTTACATGACCCCAGGTAGCGAGTACTGTAGAGTTGGTCAACTGCTGGAACGCATCTACTACATTCTTTCCTGCAGGAACCTTAGATGGCAAGTCGTAGGCATTGAGATCCCACATACAGTTATGATCTTCGCGGTGACCAGGACCCTCCAGAGGATAAGACTCATGGTCGTAATTGTCAACAGGATCATTAGCAGGAAGTACCTCCAAACCTGCAAATGCTGCATGTGAACGATGATCGTACTTAGGATTCTGATTGCTGCCGATTACGGCATTGGTAGTCCAATAATCAGTACCGGAACCACCTTCGCCAGAACTGAAGATGCCAGGAGCCAGCGAGTTGTCAACACGACCGATGGCAGCAGAAAGCTGAGTGGCATGCTTGGTGAGGAACAGGTTACCACCAGACTGAGCGAAAGCCTTCAACTTGGCAACAACATCGTTATCAACGATTTCTGCAGGCAACTTCTGCCAGCCGTATTCCAAACCTACACGGTCTATCTGAATCCAGATCATGCTATACTGACCACGGTCAATTTTATTCATTGCCTTGATATCAGAAGGTGTGAGTACAGCTCCCTTATCACCATAGGTTTTCTTGAACCAATCCAAGGCTTCGCTCTCATCATCATCAAGAGTAGAAGCATCATTTGAAGGAAGCAGGATGGCAACCTTAGAAGGCTCGGCATTGATGGTAACACTTGTTGAAACGCCATCAGAAACACGACCATCGTCATACTTCATCTTCACTGTATAGAGAAGCGTAGATTTACCTGGCTGCAACTCCAACACCGCAGAGTTGACCAATCCCAAACTCTCCAGGAGAGCATTGTTGCGATAAATATCCACACCCGACTTGTTTTCGTCTGTTGGCAAAGTCCAGTTCAATGTCACGGTTCTACCATCTACCTGCGAGGTCAGATTCTCTGCCTTTGGAGCCTTAACACCCTCAGGAATATCTACATCAGAGCAGGATGTAATGGCAAAGAGAGCCATGCAAGCTACTATGAAACTATATATATACTTTTTCATAATTGTCTATTCTTTAAAAATTCGTACCCGATTACTTGTAAAGTCCATTTGAATTGTTCACCTCATCATAAGGTGTAGGCAAGAAGATTTCATCCTTTGAGATAGATGCACCCTCGTAATAAGAGTGATATCTCTTTTCAGACTGCATGTACTTATTAACAGTATCAACCACATTGCCCCATCTTACAAGGTCGAACCAGCGGTTACCCTCCAGGGCAAGCTCTAAACGGCGTTCCATGCGGACAGCCTTGCGGGCATAGTCCTGAGTCCATTTGCTATCATCCGGATAAAGTCCTACCTCGTAATTAGCCTTTGTTGGGTCGAGATCCACTGGGCTATAGTCTGCATCTACACTACGCTGTGCCTTCTGGCGAACAGAGTTGATCAGATTGCGAGCCTCAGCCAAATCCTTGTTCTGCTCAATGAGAGCCTCAGCCTTCAAGAGAACGATATCTGCATAACGAATCAGGCAGAAGTTCAAGCCAGAAGCACCCCAAGGGAATCCCTGTACCATATCAGGTGAACTTGGATCGATCATGCACTTCTTATTAGAATACTCACCATAGATTTCGTAAGCACGGCACCAGTTCATATTGTAAGTATGACCACGGAAAGGCATACCCAAACGACCTACAGTGAAGTCGAGACGTGGATCTACATTGCCCTGATAATCATTAGCACCATCTACAGAGGTCTTTACGTAATGCTCAGAACCATCCAGATAAGGAAGACCATTCTCGTCTGTAGCGAATGCATCAACCAAGTTTTGGCTGCCGAGGAAGAAATCATCACCATTACCAAAGAGATTGCCCTCAGACATGGTAGTGTTCAGAAGATTGCTCCAGTTGATGTGCATATTGTTGTTACCAGTAGAGAACTGAATAGCCATCACAGACTCATTCTTATTGTTGAATGCAATCTTAGACATATCGCCATAATTGTTGTAGAGCGAATACTTGTTACTCTTGATAACAACATCACTCCACTTCTCCACCTCAGCATAATTGCCTGTAAAGGCATCCACCTTAGCCAGGATAGCGGCAGCAACATACTTATTGAATCTACCTACCTGGCTCTGAGACTCAGGCAACACGTTGTAAGCTGACTCCAGATCCTGCTTGATAAAGCCGAAAATCTGATCACGAGTATATTCATCAATGCGCTTACCGTTAGGATCCTCATTCTCTGTGAAGTAAGGAATGCGGTCGAAGATGCGCATCAGGTCGAAGTAGAAGTAAGCACGAAGCGTCTTCAACTCGCCAAGCAAAGCCTCCTTGTTGTTCACGTTATCAGCCATATCAATCGCATTCATCGCCTTGTGAACACGAGAGATTGCATAGAAATCGTTTCTCCACTTGAAGAGCGCTGTGGCATTATCGCTGGTGATATTTGAAATCTCCAACTGGTGGATATTCTGCTCCATAGAGATTCCACCACCACCCTTGAGTGCATCGTCAGAGCGAACATCAAACACCCAGTTTGTGATAGGACCGGCGAAAGACTCGTTGTTTCCGAAGAAGTGAGCCTCCAAGCCTGCGTATGCCGCAGACATCAATCCCTCAACAGAACTATCATCCAACTGTGCCTCGGTAAAAGCACCCTGTGGCTTGAGGTCTAAGAAGTCGTTACAAGACTGGAATGTGATAGAAGACCCCATAAGAGCAGCAGCCACTGCCATATATTTAATATTAACTGAGAATTTCATATCTATAATATAATTAATGTGTAACACTTAGAATTGCAAATTAACACCTACGGTAAAGGTACGAGAGCGTGGGTAAGGACCATTATCCAAACGTGCGCCATAAGCGCCCATTGGGAGTTCTGGGTCGAGACCTGAATAATCAGTAATGGTGAATACATTCTCCATCTGACCATACACACTGAGAGCAGAAGCACCGATGCACTTGAGCCAATGGCTAGGCAACTCATACTGCAATTTGATGAACTTCATCTTCAAGTAAGAACCATCCTCAACATAATAAGTTGACATGCGAGCCTCATTGTTGTTGTCATCGAGTGACAAGGCTGGGATAGAAGCACTTGTATTGGTTGGTGACCATGCGTTCAACACATCCTTGCTACGGTTTGTACTAGTACCGCCATAACTCATGAGTGTAAGCTGACGCTTGGTTGTATTATAGATATCAAATCCGAATTCACCTGTAAGGAAGGTGCTCAGGGTGAGACGCTTCCAGGTTACGTTCAGGTTGAGACCCAAGCTAAGGTCTGGATTAGGATCACCGATTACGCACTGGTCCTTGTCTGTGATAACATTATCGCCATCCAAATCACGATAGATCAAACGGCCTACGCCCTTGCCTTGCTGGGCTGAATGGTTAGCCACCTGCTCCTCGTTCTGGAAGATGCCGTCGCAAACATAACCATAGTAAACACCCATTGGCTGACCTTGCATCAAGCGGACATCACCACCGATGGTATTCACAAAATCGTTAAGCTTTACTACCTCATTCTTATAATGAGAGATATTGAAGTTACCATTCCAAGACCAGTCGCCATACAGAGGACTGTTATAACCGAGTGTCAACTCCCATCCGGTATTCTTCATATCACCCGTGTTCATCCACTTGCCAGCATTCTCACCAGCTACAGAAAGTGTTGGAGGAACGGTCAACATATCCTTGGTCTTCTTCCAGAAGTAATCGAAAGATGCACTCAAGCTGCTATTGAACATATAGAGGTCGAAACCGAGGTTGGTCTGGGTTGTTGTCTCCCACTTCAAATCCTTGTTACCTGTTGCCGACAACTTGATACCACTAACGTAACTGTTGTTTGTTCCCTCCAAATCATAGGCACCATTTCCATTATCAAAGATGTAAGTAGAGTAAGCAGCATAATTGCTAACTACCTGAGAGTTACCATTCTGTCCCCAAGCTACACGCACCTTGGCATCATTAACGATATTGTTCTTTGGATAGAACTTCTCCTGAGAAACGCGCCATGCACCAGAGAAAGCAGGGAACACACCAGAGTTCTTCTTGTTATACAAGCGAGAAGTAGCATCACGACGCAAGGTAGCAGAGAAGAGGTAACGGTCGGCATAATTGTAATCCAACTTACCAAACAAAGAGAACAAAGCCCACTGTGACTTGCCACCACCATTGGTCTGAGTGCCTTCACCCGTACCAATCTGCATATAGTCATCATCCTCGAAAGCATAATGATTTCTCCAGGCACTGATATCCTCGAAGGTATATTTGATAGCCTCAGAACCTACCAACACATTGAAATGGTGATCCTTGCAGATATCGAAGACATAGTTACCAGTATTGGTCCATGTATAAGTATCACCCTGACCATAAGCACGGCTCAAGGCATTGACATCAGCTGCAAGAGTCTTGCGGGTAAGTACCTTGTTGAAATACTGTGAGTGATCGATACCAACATTGGTCTTCAAAGACAAGCCTTTGATAGGAGTCAACTCCAGATAGGCATTGCCGAAAATACGCCAGCTGTCGTTGGAATCATCGCGACCATTATAAAGCTGCTGAACAGGGTTAGCATAATCAGATTTCAACTCTGTCATAGGGTTAGTGAAGCTACCATCGGCATTACGAACGGTAAGTCCTGGGTGCTGGCGCATTGCCAAGAAAGGAATACCACGCTCATCGCCTGTAGAAGCACCATGATCCTGGAACTTAGCTACCATCAGGTTCTCACCTACCTTTACATAATCAGAGATATTGTAATTAGAGTTCAAACGGGCAGAGTAACGACGATAGAAAGTATAGTCAATCAAACCATTCTGATTAATATAGTTGGCAGAGAACATCACACTACCCTTCTTAGAGCTGTTAGATACACTGGCAGATAGATTGTGAGTCCATGCGGAACGATACACCTGATCCTGCCAATCTGTATTTGCCAAGCCTGCGATAGGCTGAGGAGTATCACCACTACCATAATAAGGATGAGAAGGAGCGATGTTTGAATTCTTTGCGGCAGCCCAATAAGCCTGGCCCCATTCTGTAGAATTCAGCATATCGTAAGTCTTTCCCACTGTCTGCAAGCTGGCAGCATAGTTAACATTTACGGTTAGCTTTTCGCCCTTGCCCTGCTTGGTAGTGATAATGATAACACCATTGGCAGCACGAGAACCATAGATTGATGCAGAAGAAGCATCCTTCAGAACCTGGATACTTTCGATGTCGGCAGGGTTGATAGAGTTCATGTTCTCTGATGTAGCAATACCATCAACAATGAGAAGAGGGCTACCACCATTGATAGAACTCATACCACGAACTACGATAGAAGAACCGCCACCACCAGGAGCAGCATCAGTTACAATCTGTACACCAGCAAGCTTACCCTGCATAGAGTTGAGCATGTTAGGATCAGAAGCACTGACAGGTTCCTTCATATTCATAACGGATACAGCACCGGTCAAATCGGCCTTTCGCTGAGTGGTATAACCTGTTACAACTACTTCCTGCAAGTCGTTGGCATCTTCCTGAAGTGTTACCTCCATATTATCTGAAGCCTTTACTTCTTGCGTCTTATATCCAATATAAGATATAACAAGTGTGGAACCAGGAGCACATTCTACATGAAAGTTACCATCTAAGTCGGTAACAGTACCAGTCTTTGTGCCTTTCACCATAACAGATGCTCCAATGACTGTCTCACCGGTAGCATCCTTTACGATGCCATTTACATTTACCTGTTGTGCACTAGCTACGGTGCAAACAGTACAGAGCGCAGAGCTCATCAGTAATCTTGAAAGATTGTTCATACTATTATAACGTTTTAAGTTTCAAAAATTGTCATTGCTTGTATTTGCTGCAAAATTAGGGAAAGTCTGCGAGCAGAACTGTAACTTTTAGTTCTTTCACTATAAGAAATCGTACATGAAATGATTTTCTCAGTAAACGAAATCATTTTTTATCTTTGGAGCTATTTCCAAATAGCTTGGAGAGGCCACCATTTCAATTCCATATTCGTTACACTCTTTTGGGAGAATGTTTCGATACCTATCTGATCTTCAGAAGGGAAAGTTTGCAGCGTAAACACATCCTGACCGTCATTACAGAATATTTCCACGCTCGATTTGTCTACGAAGATATGCATTCGCAGCTTCCCATTTTGCGGCAACACCTGAGCATGAGCCATACGGTCAAACTTAGGAATATCCACATCAGCACAATGCGTACGGTCGATTACCAGATTATGAGAATCAGTATCATAACTGATTGTCACCTTCCTGCCGTGTCCAGAACATAGGTTCAAGCCAAAGACATTTGATTGCAGAGCTGAGAAGGTTACATCCATCTCATAGACATTACTCTTTGGAGATGCACACTTCAATCTTGCACTTCCCAAAGGCAATTTATAGTTGGCTGATACCTGCTTGCCCCTAAGCTGACGCAAAGCCTCAATAGGTTGCTGAGTCAGAAAATAACGGGAACCCACCTTTTTCAATGCCAGCTTCCGAGGCACCGACCACATGCCTTTTCCGTATTGTGAAGGCTGCTGCTGAGCATAGTCCCATGTGGCTACCCAACCTAAAGACACAACATCGTGCAGGCTACCATCATAATCGCGGAAGGTACGTGATGCATAATAATCCATGCCCTTATCAACATAGAGAGGCTCTACAGGATGATTTGCCTCCAGTCTGAATGACTTGCCATCAAAATCGCCAACAAAATATTGCTCCTGTGCCCAATTGATGGAAACCACAAGAACCCATTTCTTCACATTAGAATCACCCTCAACCGGTAATTGGAACAAATCGGGACATTCCCAGCTCTTCTCTGAATTTCCTGATGGACCAAAGTCGCTTAACCACGTCCAATGCTTCAAGTCATCAGACTCATAAAACTTCACCTTCTTCTCCAAGGCCTTAGCCACAACCATCACCCACTTATGGGTCTTCTCGCACCAAAAGACAGTAGGGTCTCTAAACTCTGTGCTCCATATATCCAACACAGGATTCTGGTCGTAAAGATAAAACTTATCGCCATCATGGCTGTAGGCTATGCCCTGAGCCTGCTTCTTGCTATCCTTAGAGAATACGGTAAGGGCTGCTATATAGGAACCCTTGCCGAATCCAGCCGTATTGTTCTTGTCGATCAAAGCTGAACCCGTAAAGCAGGAAGTGTTAGAATCCACATTCTGCATCACGTTATCTGCTGACTTTTCCTCGAAATGAACCAAGTCCTTGGATTCCGCCTTACCCCACCAATACAAGTGGTACTTGCCTTGATAATACATCAATCCGCTTGGATCACCTACCCATCCCTTGCTTGGGGAGAAATGATACTGAGGTCTATACTTCTCATGGTAAAGAGAAGATGCCTGAGCATACACACCTAAACAACCTATGCTGAAAAGCACGGTCATCAATACGTTCTTTGCTTTCATATTAATTGTTATTTAAAAGTTAGTTTTCATTTTGGCACCATTCAGAGTCCATACCTTTACTTCGGCTTCTGTCTTTCCTTTCTTGGAATATAGCTGAACCTGTACATTCTCTGCATTTTTAGGGAAGAAGCGAGAGGTGAAAGCATATTCGTCATTAACAAATCCCTCGATAACCGAACCATCTATAAAAAGATGGAAACGGACTGGAGAATTCATCGGCAAGTGCAAATTGCCTGTACGGATTTCAAGAGGAATACCCATCTGCAAAGATGATTTCGTATGATCAGCTACTAAACGTTGCTTTTTCACATCATAATAGATGAAAGACTTCTCCTTACCGCCATTTGTCTGCAGCTGGAAACCAAACTGACTGGCATCCTGAGGATAGAATACGGCATCAATCTCTACCTGACGCTTACCATCGTAGATAAGTTTCGACCGAACAAGGCTCTCTTTAGCTATACGTGATTCCTTGTCACGAAGTTGTTTCAAAGCAGGAAGCGGCATCTGGCATATCTTGCCATTTCTCAACGTCCACACTCTAGGTAAACTGAAAAGATGTGCCCAACCTTGCTGATAAGTAGGCACTTCTCTTATCTCGTCAGGAATAATAGCCATAGCCACATATTGACTATCCGCAATCTGCCATACTGACGGAGATAGTAATCTGTTGATTACCTCCAGATTTTCTGGCACCTGCTGATCCGGTACAAATCTCTCATTCTGAATGTCGCCCACCCAATATTGAGTCTGGGCTGGGATTCCGCGATGAGGCACACGATTGACGGACAGGACATATTTATCGCCCATCTTGATGACGATAGGCATCTCCCAAAAGATACCCGTATGATCTACTTGAGGATTTCCCCCAAAAAACAGCCCTCTGTAAGTCCATGAGCGTAAATCATCAGAACGGTACAGAAGCAAGGTTCCATGCTCCTCCTGATCTCTAGTCACACCAAAGCCTACAACCATATACCAGTGACCATCCATTTTCCAAACAAAGGGATCTCTCATATCAGAACGGGAAAATTCGCTCGGACAATCTGCAACGATTGGATTGTGAGCAAACTTCTGCCATACATTCAAACATGAATCCTGAGGAAAAGCGGCATTGATGGAATTACGCCTGCTTCCGCCAGTATAAATAATCTGAGGGATTCCTTCATCATTAATGAACGCACAGCCCGACCAGATACCTAAACTATCATAGCTTTTATCAGGAGAAAGAACAGGCTTACGCTCAGTCCAACTGACTAAATCCTTGCTCTCGAAATGGCCCCAGTTTATCTGTTTGAGATTAATATTGGAAGCATTCTTCTGATCAAAAACATGATACATGCCATTAAAATATATCAAACCATGCGACTCATTAGTCCAGTTGGCAGCAGGCATCAAATGATATTTCGGACGATTATAGTCTGTCATAAACCTAGAGGCAGGAATCGACAAATCAGGAATTTCCCTAACATACTTAGCCACTTCATCCTTTAAAAATACCTTTTCAGCAGACACAACATTCAATCGTACATTGTCTATCACGCCATTGATAAATGACTGATCGTACATTCCCAAAGGCCTAGACTTGAATCCCTGACAAAAAAACATCTGAAACGGACCTACCAAATCAGAAACAACACCTTTGAATGAAGCCACGTCTTTACCATTATAATATAAGGTGGAGGTTTCGATATCCAACAAAAGATGCAACCACTTAAAAGTTTCAACTTTACAACCAGCATAGACAGAAGTATTCACCTCCTTGCCAGAAATCTCAAACATCAACTTTCCATAAGAGTCAACGCTCACGGAAACAGCATTGCCATTCTTGTCCTTGATACCTATAAAGGTAGCCGTATCCGTAGGCAAAGACTCTAGGGCAAACCATGCAGACACAGAGTGGCACGGAGATGAAACCTGCGTACGAAGACTTACGGAATATCCATCGGTTCTCAAAGCTTTTCCTTTGATGCCTGCACAATAATCAACACTCGTTCTCACCGAAGAACAGGTAAGAGGATTCAGTCCCTAGCTATCAGCAAATGGATTTTGCCCATCAAAATTCCAAAGACGCTGAGCTTCTACTGATTGGAATATCAGCAGCGACATTAACACCAGTAAAGACAGATGTAATTTCGTTAATTGTTTATTCAAATGTTCTATCATACGGTTTTTATTGAATTAATAAAATTGTTTATTCTTTAATATTATTATAGTTGCTTGTTGCTGGCAAAAGTACTTTGTTTTCAACCATAACAATAAAAAAAATCGTTCCTGCAACAATAATTATGTTACATGAAACGATTTTCTTATCTTTTGCTAAGATTTTAAAGTACTTATTTTAAAGGAGTTAGAATACTATTTCCTTTTAGATAACTGTTCATTTCTGAAATCGGTAGGAAGAACGCCATATTGTTTCTTGAAACAGGAAGAGAAATAGCCCGGTAATGCAAAGCCTACTTCTGCCGAGACTTCAGCTACAGTCTTATCAGTCTGCATCAGGAGCGTATAGGCTCTCTGCAGGCGCATTTCTTTCAGGAGCTCGACAGGCGTTTTTCCTGTCATAGCCTTCACCTTGCGATAGAGCTGTACTTTACTCAACTGCATCTCGGCTCCCAAATCATCCATTTTCATATCAGCATTGCCCATATTATCAAGAATCTTCTTCTTGAAACGATCCATGAAATAACGATCACTCTCATCCAGGTGATTCAGTTCAGCAGCCCAGCCCTCCTTGTTCTCTATGAATCCACGAGCCACGGCTTTCTTCTTCTGCAGCTTCTTTCTATATACCTTATATATATAGAAGATGACAATGAGCAGAACTAGGACGATAACGACGGCAACAATAATCATCCATTGCTGGATGCGGGATACCTCTGAATAAGAATCAAGACTGTCAGAAATCTGATCCAGATTCTTCATCTTGACTTCCAAATCCTGATATTGTAGGGCGATGGCATCGCAATTTTCAGGGGTAGCAAGAAATGATTTCATCACATTATCCTTCTTATAGGGTTTACCCTGAAGGATATTCATCGCCAATTCCATAATCTTCTCGCCCTGGGTGGGATAGACATAAGAAGCAGCAAACTGTCCTCTCTTCACTCTATCCACTCCTTCCCATTCTCCAGGCATTCCATCAATGCCTACTATCAGCATCTGCTTATCAATGCCTCGTCTCTCTGCTTCCAGAAAGGCTCCTATGGCACCCAGGTCGCTATGTCCGAACACGCCATCCGCATGTTCGCCCTTATCCAGATATTGCTTCATTAACTCCTGGGCACGCTCCATCTTCCAGTTGCTTTCTAGGGTAACCACCTTGATTCCCGGATAATTCTTCATCACCTCGTGGAAACCACGATGGCGCTCAATGACAGGGGAAGCATCCTTCAAGCCCGTAATCTCAACAACGGTACCTTTTCCATCCAGTTTACTGGCAAGAAAGCGTGCTACTTCCCTACCCGCTTCTACATTATCGCCACCGATGGAAGCTGTATAATGGGGTGTCTTTACCTTTCTGTCGAAGAGGATAACCGGGATACGCGCACGATAAGCTCGCTCGATGGCAGGTGTTACATCATTCACGTTATCAGGAGCCACCACGATTAAATCTACCTTCCTGGCTATCATACTGTCTATCTGGCGAGCCTGGCGTTGCCCGTCATTCTCTGCAGTAGTAAACAGCAAATCCACATTCTTATATTGATACTGCGCCAGTCGCATCTCATTATTCACCTTCTCGCGCCAAACTCCGCTGCAACATTGCGACACACCAATCACCATCTTCTTCTGGGTGCATGAATCCAGAAGAAGAAGCATACTACTAAGTAATACTATTAATATAATATAGAGTCTTTTCATTAATTTCATACTTCTTCCATCCGTTTAAGTTCCCACCCCTCAAACTGCATGATGATGAGATGGAGTTTTGTGCCTTGGCGTAAAGCCTCAACCCTTGGAGCCTCAGCATATCGATGAATCTGTTCTACAGCCTCACGCCACTGTTTCTCGGCCTTGGTCATAGGCTTGCCATCTTCCGTGAACTCACCTTCAACTATCGCAGAGAAATCTTTCTTAGAAAGAACCTTCAATTCCAGAATGTAGCTATGCTGACTGGCATAATGGGTAAGGTCTGGCAAAAGGAAGAAATCACAATAGCCATGATTCAACTCCAACTCTGGAGCCGTGATATAATAATCATTCAGATTCAGATAAGCCATAAAGAATCCCTGCAGGTTTCGTTCAGCCTCAATGCCATCACGCACCGATGAAACCTTAGCATAGGCATCTGCCATAAAGCGCAATCCTTCTTTCCACTTACCATCGTATGCCATATCATAATAGTAATCGGTGAGCTGGTTGACATCCACATAAGCCTTTGCCTGATACTCCTCTTCCAGATAACCATAATACTGCTTGCGGACATTATTGTTTGGAATGCCCAAAATGAGCTTGGAACCACGAGTTCCCTTGATGGTCAACATGCCATAATAGAACAGAAGACTTGGGAATATCTCTGCCTTTGGAATCTGATACGCAGAAAACGACTCATAAAGCTGGGTAACAATCTGCTCCTCTTCTGCTATCTTGCGGATAATGCCCTTACGCTCTCCATCCAGCTTGTCAAACTGCAAGAGTTTCTTCATCTTGCCGTAATCGGTACGGGTATTCGGGTCTATCATCTCTTCTGGCGGACATCCGGCATCCATGTAATTGCGAAGGTAATAAAGAACCATATCACAATTAAACATACGAGTCTTTTTCTTCAATGCCTGCTTGGCGAAGCAATAGTTATCATACCATGGCTTCATATCGTTGACAATGGCATCAATATCACTATCGACAGGAATACTACCATGCTCCTTATAATAGGTAAACATCTCCACCACATCAGTGGTAGAGAAGCCCAGCATCTCATCAAACTCCGGCTTGATAGAAATGTTCCAACCTATATTGAATCCACTCGTCACATCATCCAGGGTTACAGGGCTCACACCCATCATGAAGATACGCTCAAAATTACCCTTGAACTTTTTGAAGACATCACGATAAAAGCCGTCGGCATGGGTAATCGCATGATACACATTTTCACCACGTTCGTTGAGTATGACATTCGTGAAGTTGTCATACTCATCGATGATGAGATACAGATGATACTGGTGCGCCTTGGCAGCCTTGAATATCAGTTCCATCTTTTCCTCGAAATCTTCCTGCGCCAGGATTTCTTCCATCTCTGCCTGATAATATTCTGAGTATTGACGGACAAAAGCATCAAGGTTGATGCTGAGATAAGAATTAAACTTAGTCTCAAGCTTGTCGATATTACCCGTAATCTGGGAGAAATCGAGGAACAGCACCTGATACTTTCCCTGCAAAGGAGTAGGATGCTGGCCTATCCACAGATTTCCAAAAAGACTCTGGAACTTGTGGCTCTGCGTACAGTCATAGTAAGAATAGAGCATACTCAAGAATATGCTCTTACCAAAACGACGAGGGCGGATGAAGAAGAGATTGCGAGGCTGCTTCTCCAGCTCCGGGATAAACATCGTCTTATCCACATAATATAGATTCTGCTCTATTACCGTAGCAAAATCTGCCACCCCATAAGGTACTAGTTTTACTTGCTGTTCCATCATGATCTATCTTTTAAAAACTTATCTGTGTGCAAAGATAGCATAAAAAAACGAAAAAGCCACAGTTTGCGTTTACAAACTGCGGCTTTTATTATATTTTTTCCGAAACACTCGATTTTACGTGATTACAAGCCGAGCTTATGAACCTTTAGGTTCTTGAACTCAGCCTTGCCACCCTGGGTATAAAGCTTCAGATTCTCGTATGGAGCTACAGGGAAGACGAGATTGGTCATGGCGATGCGACCGCCATCTACGAAGAGCTCAACAGATGACTTATCTACGAAAATATCAACATGATAGGTCTTCTTGCCATCCTCGCAAAGACTCAACGGAGCCCAGGTAGCCAGAGCGAAATCGTTCTTGTAGTTGATGGAGTTGGCGATGCGGGCAGGCTCCTTGCCTTCTGCAGCACGCTGCTTGTCCCAAGCCAACTCGATATCGTGAGGAACTGCCTGCTTGCCGAAATCGGTCAAACCGCTCTCTGTCCTATCCATAACCACCTTGCCCTGCTTCATATCAAAGTAAATCATGGTGCGCTCACGCTTATTGTTTGAAATCTCAATACCTGCAATACCGTTGGCATCTGGAGTTACATCGGCCTCGATCTCGAAGGCACCATTCATATTGGCAGCAACACCCTTCAGATCCTTGGCATCGGCAACAGAAGCATCAGCCAAATCCTTGGTTTCTTTTCTCAAAGCATATACTTCAGGAGCTACATTCTCTGAAACATAATACTTGCCATTCTTCTCGTAAAGTTTCAATTCTCTTGGCAAACCGTTGGCACCACGGTTCTGCTTGAACGGAGTGAGGTTGGCATACTGCCAGTTGCTCATCCAGGTGATTCCCAATACTCGGTCGCCTGTATTTGAGAAGGTAACGGTAGCATAGTGATCCTTACCCCAGTCGAGCCACTTTACTTCGTTGGCATCAGGACAAGTAAACTTCTTGCCATCGAAATCGCCTACGAAATACTCGGTAGCGCTGCCACCAAACCAGCAGCCTGGATTGATATTCATCGTCATTACCCACTTCATCTTCTTCTTATCACCATTTACAGGCAACTGGAAGAAGTCAGGACACTCATACTGACATGGCTGCTGACCTATACCTTTACCGAAAGCACTAACGTAATTCCACTTCTTAAGATTCTTTGACTTGTACAAACGCATCTCCTTATCAGCAGAAACAATCATGTACCAGCACTTTCCCTTTTCATACCAGAATACCTTAGGGTCGCGGAAGTCCTTCAAACCATCGAATGGAGTCAACACTGGGTTGCCCTCGTACTTGGTGAAGGTGCGACCATTGTCGTTGCTGTAGGCGATGCACTGCACCTCATCGTGGTTCACACTGTTGTTGGTATAGATGGCGATGATGGCATTCTTGCCAAAGCCAGCAGTATTCTTCTTGTCGATGACAGAACTGCCAGAGAAGATATGACCTACAGGGTCGCGAGCGATGGCTGGATCGAGGTGCTCCCAATGAACCAGGTCCTTGCTTACGGCATGTCCCCAGTGCATGTTGCCCCACTTGCTTCCGTATGGGTTATACTGGAAGTAAAGATGATACTCACCATCCTTATACACCATACCATTAGGGTCGTTCATCCAGCCGTAGAGCGGAGTGAAGTGATAAGATGGACGATAGTAATCGGTGTTGGTAGTATCAAATGTATCGCTGAGTTTGAGCAAGTTGAGAGCCAAAGCATCCTTCTTCAGACCAAGAATCTTGACTGTAGCAGTCTTACCCTTGCCCAAAGCGAAAGGCACATAGTAATCAGAACCATTCTGAGCCAGGCGAACGTCCATCCAGGTATCATCCTTAGAACCTGTATCGAGCAAAACCTGGGCCTCATCCTTCTCTTCCTGGATAGGGAGAAGAAGATACTTGGTAGGATTCTCCACCTTAATGATAGTAGTATCACCCTTGTGTTCGATGTTCATCTTCTGTGCAAAGGCAGAAGTTGTAGCTGATGCCATCAACATGAGGCAGGCAGCCTTCATCATATTGTTTGTTCTCATTGTACTATTATTGTTAATCGTTATTGTTTATATCTATAACGTATTATTGTTTGTCTTATTACCGACAGTCCTATACATTATATTATATATAGAAGCTGTCGATGATGTTTATTGATATTTATATCGCTTAGAACTTCAGCGAAGCTGTGAATTCAACAGTGAATGGACGAAGATAGCTACCCGTCATAATCTGATTCTTGATTCCCTTTGCCTCATCCTTGGTAATCAGCTCGGCACCTGCGATACTACCCTTGGCACCAGTCTGATTGAGGAAGTTGACTACGGTACAGCCGAGAGCCAAGCGCTTGGTTGCCTGCCAGTTCAAACCTCCGAAAGTCTCCCAGTGACCGTTGAAGTAATATGCCTCGTTGATGTTGGCGTAGGTCTTGCTGAAGTAACGGAAGCTGGTCCAGAGCTTGATGTCCTTGGTAATCATGTAGCTTGGGTCCAACTCGATGAGGATCTGAGGAATCTCGGCTACGATATTACCTGTGGCATTGATGTTGCCAACATAGCCATCGCTGAAGGTGATGCTGGTTTCATACTTCTTGTAAGTTGGCTTCTGATAAGTGAAGAGGAAGTGGAAATCGAATCCCTTAAATGGATGAGCCACAGCGTCGGTTGTCCATCCCCATGTCTGGATATCGTAAGTCAAAGGAGCTGCCTTGATCTCACTGCCATGCTGCAAGTTCAGAGTTGAGTTGTTGTTGGTCTTTGATATGTAAGAGAACAACGATGTCAAACTCAACCATGAGTTATTGTAGTAGATACCTGCACGACCGAGTGGCACAGAAATCTTATCCGTATTTGGCAATGCAGCTGGGGCAAAAGCCTCGAACTTAGGATGCTGAACGATGTAAGTGAAATCGCCAGTGAAGCCAAAGTTATCGGTCAACTTATAAGTTGCTGCTACAGAGAAATCGTAGTTCAACCAGTTGTAACTCAAGTCAGCCGGAGCAATCTTAGTCTTATCTGGTGCCGTAGCACCGAGATAGTAATCGGCAAAACGGCCTACGAATTCACCCTTTGCATTCTTCACTGCTGCGTTTTCACCCTTCAGCTTCTGCCACTCCAGACGGGCACCATAGTAGAGATTCAACTTGTTGGTGACATCCCAATCGTGAGTGAAGTAGAGAGCCAGCTTGTTTTCGCTTCCCTTGTAATACTCAGAGGCGTTCTTGTTGAAATCGTAGAAGTAGCTGTCGCGCTTGTTTGCATCCCAAATTCGCAGGGCATAACTTCCATCAGCAGGTACACTCTGGTCATACATTGTTGTATTTGAGCAATAATCAATATGATAGAACCACTCATTCACGCCGAGGCGGAAGGTGGATGTACTGAATTTCTTGCTAAGTTCGGTGGTGAAGAGAGCCTCATCAATCTTACCGGCATTGAGACAGGACATACGGGTCTGAACATACTGACCATCGTAAGCCTTAGTCTGTCCGTTGATGTCGCGATACATATAATTATATACGCCCTTGTTGGCATCGCTCTTCAAATCGATGATAGACATTGGTGACTGGAATACAAAAGCACCGCGAGAATGATCGTACTTCAAGGTAGCCTTCCAGTTCAAACCGTTGTCAAAACGATAGTTGTTCATCAGGGTTACCTCGCTTGTCTTGTTCAGACAGGCATCATAGAGAGAAGTCTGCTTCAACTCACCAGTACGCATATCACGATAGGTCATATCATTATCTACAGGAAGATAAGAGGTAGTTCCGAGCTTGAAATCGCCATACTCCTTTACGCTTCCATCGCCTACATAGATGAATGGAGCACCCGAAGTAGCGTAATTATATACGCTATGGCTGTTGGCATATCTATACATGGCAGTAAACTCACCACGGTTGCCGTTATACTTCTTGGTAAGGAGCGCCTTGTAAATCTGAGTACGATCCTGGTAAGGAGTTGACTTGATCTTGAAGGTTCCCGGGTCGAAATCCTGATACATGTTAAAGCTGTAATACCAGTCGCTTCCCAAATCGCCATTCATATTCAAAGAGAATTCCTGCAATCCGAAGTGATTGCTCTTATAGTTCAGAGTACCATTGAATCCTTTCTGACCCTTCTGGGTGAAAGAGTTCACGGCATAACCGATATTACCGGTAGTGATAGCTGTCTCTGCAATCTTGAGCAATCCCTGATGGCTCAAACTTGCATCGCCACGCCAGATGGTATTGACAGAATGAGGATTGGTTGCATAAGTTACAGGTAAGCCATTCTCCAATACGTTAACATCGGCAGAAGGCAAACCTATCTGAATCTCACGAGGTCCATTCGCACTGGCTGCATTAAGCATTACATTACGATTACCCTCTTCCTTAGCACTTGAATTATCATCCTGTGCAAAAGCTGCTGTAACATTTACCAATGAAAGTGCAAGCATCATAGCTGCGCTCTTTCCATTTAAAAAGTTGTGCATACTTAAAATTTCTAATTTGTTAATCCTATTTTTTATTTCTGCTGCAAAGTTATATATAAACAGGTATAATGGCTTTAAAAATCTCTACATATAATAACAAATTCCGTTCATTGCAACATAATTGATATAGCATGAACGGAATTTCACACTTTTCTGCTAGTTTCTACTTCTTAACTAACTCTTTTCTATTTCAGACAAAGGGAGTCATATAGATCACTACAGACAATTAAGAGCGTGTCATGATATACTTGAGTTAATGAGTTCAAGTGCTTGAATCAGTAAGGTCAAGTGCTTGAGTCTGTGAGGTCAAGTGTTTGGTTCAGCTTACTCAAGTGGTTCCGTAAACTATCGGAGACGACTTGTTAAATTAACGGAGACGACTCAATAAGCTATCGGAGACGACTCAACAAGCTATCGATGACGACTCCGGAAGCAGACGCAGATAGCTTCGTTGACTAACGCAAGTACTTGAGTTGGCTAACGCAAGTACTTGCGATGCTCAACGCAGCCTATTTCGATGGACCATGTAGGCTAATACCCAAAAACGTTAACGAACAATAAAAAACAGCTTAGATTTTGTGGAAACGCATCTTTTTTGTACTTTTGGAAAAAATAAGGCAGGAATGACTGAGCGAAAGATCATACATATCGACATGGATGCCTTCTTTGCTGCGGTAGAGCAAAGAGACAATCAGGAACTTCGGGGCAAACCGGTAGCGGTTGGCTTCGACGGACCTCGTGGTGTGGTTTCTACAGCCAGTTATGAGGCAAGGAAGTATGGCGTTCACTCGGCGCAATCCATCGCTCAAGCCAAGCAGCGCTGCCCTAACCTCATCATCGTGCCCTGCCGGCATGATTATTATGCTAAAATATCCTATCAGATACATCAGATATTCCAGGAATATACCGACCTCATCGAACCCATCTCCATAGATGAAGCCTTTCTTGATGTAACGCAGAATAAGAAAGGGATAGAACTGGCGGTGGATATTGCCAAAGAAATCAAAACCCGTATCAAGGAAGCAACCGGACTCACCGCCTCGGCAGGTATCAGCTACTGCAAGTTTCTCGCCAAAGTGGCTTCTGATTACCGCAAGCCCGACGGCATCTGCACCATTCATCCCGACAAGGCGCTCGATTTCATCGCCCAGCTTCCTGTAGAGGATTTCTGGGGTGTGGGCAAGAAAACACTGCAAAAGATGCATTTTATGGGTATCTTCAACGGAGCTGACCTGAGGAAAGTATCCGAAGAACATCTGGTAGAAATGTTCGGAAAAGCCGGACACATCTTCTATGATTTCGCAAGGGGGATAGATGAACGACCTGTCATCACCTACCGGGAACGGAAATCGGTAGGCTGCGAACAGACTTTCCTGGAAGATATCTATCTAAAAACGGCTGTGATTATCGAACTGTACCATACTGTACTCGAACTGCTGGAGCGCATCGCCAAAAGCGGTTTCGAAGGAAGAACCCTGACGCTGAAGGTGAAGTTTGCCGATTTCACCCAGATAACACGAAGCATCTCGCAAGAAAAGGTTCTGAAAAAGAAGGATGATATTCTACCTCTTGCCAAACGGCTGCTGAAACAGGTAGATTACTCCTCGGCTCATCCCATCCGCCTGCTTGGTCTGTCCGTAAGCAACGCCTCATCAGAAGAAGCCAGGAAGCAAGATAAGGAGAACAGCAGTTTCAAGCCCGAATACAAAGAACTGGAACTGGAATTCGAAGATTGGGAATAAGCCCCTTTAAAAAGCTATAGTATGCCCGCTTAAAAAGTAACAAACCAGATAATACGCGAAAAGCAGCTGTCAGACATCCCGTCTATACAGCTGCTTTCTCTCATTACTAGTTATTTCCCAAAACAAAACTTTTTACCTTAAAGAAAACTACTTACCTTAATGAATACTCAATCCTATAACCTTAAAACATAAAACCTAAAAACCTAAACCTATGAAAATGCAACTACTTCTGCATGAAACAATTTATAAACTTCTAAATTCTGGTGCAAAGATAGTAAGTTTCAGCGAAACCCAGCTGTAATTATCGTTCAAATAGTGACAAAAATGATACAATGTACCTTTTATGCTAGGAAATGAACGATTTTTATCCATATATTCACAGATTTTACACTTCAGGTATAGCGTATTTCTCTCTATTTCATCACATTACCTACATCACCAGGTAACATTCCATACTCTTCCTTGAAACATTTTGTGAAGTAAGACGGCGCAGAGAAGCCCACTTCATAGGCTACTTCAGAGACACTCATGCTACGGGTTTCGAGCAAACGCCTAGCCTTGGCAAGGCGAGCCTTACGGAGTAAGTCAACAACAGAAGAGCCTGTCATCGCCTTCACCTTGCGATAGAGCTGCACACGGCTTAAGCCAATCTGCTGTCCCATATCCTCAACTCCAAACTCGCTATCAGAAATATTCTTCTGAATAATGGCTTGAAGCTGCTTGAGGAACTGCTTGTCACGATCTTCCAGATGAGCCTCAGAAATCTCCTTCTCAGCCTCTTTAGTCCCCTGATAAAGATTCTTCAGGAGCTGACGCTGTCGCAAGAGATTCTCGATACGGGCGAGAAGCACCTTGCTGTGGAATGGTTTGGTAATATAGGAATCTGCTCCATGCTCATAACCCTCTGCGCGATGCTCCTCCAGGTTCTTCGCAGTGAGCATAATAACAGGGATATGAGAGGTAGCCGTATTCGTCTTCAACTGTTCTGTCAACTCCAATCCGTCCATAACAGGCATCATCACATCGCAGATTACCAGGTCAGGCACCTCTTTCAAGGCGACAGCCAGCCCCTCTTTACCATCAGCAGCCTCAAGAACAACATACTCATCCTGCAAAAGTGTACGCTCATACTGACGGATATCGGTATTATCATCAATAACCAGAACAGTAGGACGATTGGTATTCTCGCTTACCAACCGCTGAACTTTTCCACGACTTCTGTCTCCATCGTCAATATATTGCAAAACAGATTCATCTATAACATTCTTACCAGTTGACGCAGAAGCATTTACAGAGTTATCCACAATATCCATATCATTGTGGACAACTTGTGAATCACCCTCCTGCTCACGAGGAATGACAACGATAAAATCAGAGCCCTTTCCCAGTTCACTTTCTACCCTAGCCTCACCATGATGCAACTCTACAAATGATTTCACCAGAGCCAGACCGATACCCGTACCGCTGGCAGCACCCTTGGCCTGGAAGAAGCGTTCAAAGATCTTATCAGCCTCATCCTGCGAGATACCCTTGCCCGTATCTTTCACATCAAGACGGAGATTGGCACCTTCATCTTTCAGCGAAACAAAGATTTCGCCACCAGCAGGCGTATATTTCAAGGCATTGCTCAACAGATTGAACACGATACGGGAAATCTTATCCTGATCGGCTATCATTTCATGGCTGCCTTTCAAGTCATCAACATCCAGATGCAGTCTGATCTGCTTGCGCTCGGCAGTAAGCTGGAAGTCGCCCACCCACATCGTCAAGGTCTTCACAATGTCGAAGCGATAGAGTTTCAGTTCCATCTTGCCATTCTGAATCTTACGGAAATCAAGAATGTTACTTACCAACTGTTGGAGAGCAAGGGCGTTACGCTGCACCATCTTCAAGAGTTCGCGGCTCTTGCCCTTGATGCCGGAATCTTCAAGCAGCATCTCTACCGGGTCGGCTATCAGGGTTAAAGGCGTGCGAAGTTCATGACTGATATTGGTAAAGAATACCAGACGGGAATGAGTGAGTTCCAAGACCTCCTCATTCAATCGTTTCAATTCTTCATTCTTTTCACCCAATTCTACATTCAGTCGCTTCAGTTCGCCATTTGTCTTAGCCAATGTTTCGTTCAGCCTCACCTTTATCAGATAACCTCTGAAAATTAAAGCCGCAGCTGCGAGGCAAACAAGCAGGAACAGACACAGACCTATGAGCATGACTTTCTGTGAATTATAATCAGACAGATACTGGTCTACCTGCTTATGCAAAGTCTTCAGATTGTGCGCCTGACGCTCGGCATCTCTAGCCTCCATCAATGTAAGGGCAGCATTTGCCTGGGTTATGATAGAAGTGCTCAGATAATTGTCGCGTTCATAAGGCTGATGCTTCAATATCTTCATGGCAAGCGCTATGACCTCGTCACCCTTGGTAGGATAAAGATAAGAGGCTTCGAAAATACCATCGCGCACAAGTTCCAAACCACCACCTTCGGTAGCCATGCCGTCTACTCCGGTATACTTATAGTTACGCTTTACCCTCATCTGGCGGGCAGCCACATAAGCTCCCCAGGCAAGACAGTCATTATGGGCAAAGACATAATCAAAGTCCTGTGTCTGTTTCAATATGCGTTTCATCGCCTGGATTCCACCCTCTTCTTTCCAGTTTCCTTCCTCCGAGGCTACAACCTGTAACCCCGGATAAGGCTTGATAGCATCCATAAAACCACGATGACGCTCCAAAGCAGGCGAAGAGCCCTCCAAACCACTGATTTCAACGATGCGGCCCTTTCCCTGAAGCTGCTGGGCGATAAAAGTTCCCATCGATTTACCTATAGTATAGTTATCGCAGCCGATAAATGCCGTATACTTATCAGAATTGGTCTTCCTGTCATAGAGAATCACAGGAATACCTTTATCGTAAGCACGCTCTACCGACTTGGATATAGCACTCAGCTGATTAGGAGATACGATAAGCAGATTTACGCCCTCATCGATAAACTGGTTAACTTGCTTATTCTGCAACACATTATCATCGTTGGAAGAAGCCAGTTTCACGATAAGCGAATCGTTGAGATACTCGCCCATCTTCAGTTCATCATTCAGTTTATCGCGCCAGACATCTTCCGAACACTGGGATACGCCAATGACAAACTTCCTAGGCTTCTGAGCACAACCGGTCAGCAACACGATGATCGCTACATATATAATAAGGTGTAATTTTCGTTTCATACAGCTTATACAATTTCTTTGTTTATAAAGAAGGGGCATTCAACAAATGCCTAAAAATAAAACTTTACCGCTGCAAATATACAACTTTTTTTTTGTATTTTAGCCCCATTGGTCAGTTTTTTACAAATATTTTATTCTGAAAACACCAAGAAAAACATAGGAAAATCTTTCATATTTATCTTTTCCACACCAGTTACCAACATGGAAAACATCTGATAGCCAACGAAATAACATAGTTATCAACACATATGTGGATAACTTATCTATAAGAAGTGAATAAGTGTGGAAAAGTTTAGAGCATAAAAAAGACATCAACTAAAAAGTTGATGTCTCTCATCTTGTAGCGGGAGGGGGCCACGATCCCTCGACCTCCGGATTATGAATCCGACGCTCTAACCAGCTGAGCTATCCCGCCATCCAAGCAATTGATTTCTCATTTGCGGGTGCAAAGGTAATACATTTATTTGAATTGAACAAATTTTTCGGCAGAAATTTTCAAAAAAAGTTTTATTTTCTCATTTTTCTCACATTCCAGCCCCACTTTCACCTAATTATATATATAAAAAAAACGAAAAATAAAGGTTTTCTTATTTTTTTATATTACCTTTGCACGCTGAATAACAGACCTGCTATTATTTTAAATAAAGAAAAGGTCTGAAACAACAGAATATTGAAATGCTTAGAATTAAGAAATTAGACATATTTATTGCCAAGCAGTTTGGTCTCCTTTTCATGGGAACTTTCTTCATCTGCCAGTTTGTGCTGATGATGCAGTTCTTATGGAGATATATTGATGAACTCATCGGCAAGGGACTCACGATGGACGTGATGGCTCAATTTTTCTGGTACATGGGTCTGATGCTCGTACCACAGGCCCTGCCTTTGGCTATTCTCCTGTCTTCACTCATGACGTTCGGCAATCTCGGCGAGAGTACGGAACTTACAGCCATCAAGGCTGCAGGCATTTCACTGATGCAAGCTTTCCGCTCACTCATCGTCATCACCATCATCATCATGTTTGGCTCATTCTATTTCCAGAACAATGTGGGACCTAAGTCGAACATGAAACTGGCACAACTTCTGATTTCCATGAAACAGAAAAGCCCGGAACTGGAAATTCCGGAAGGAATCTTCTATGATGGTATTCCAAACTGCAACCTTTATGTGCAGAAGAAGGATTTGAAAACCGGAAAACTTTACGGCATTATGATTTACCGCATGACCGACAGCTATGAAGATGCCGCAATCATATTGGCAGATTCTGGCATGCTCCAGAGTACAGCAGAAAAGAAGCATCTTGTTTTGAGCCTCTACAGTGGAGAATGGTTTGAGAACATGCAAAGCAGCGCACTTGCCAATACTGCTGCCGTACCATACAGACGAGAGACTTTCGTTTCCAAAAAAATCATTCTCGACTTTGATGGAGACTTCAGTATGACCGATGCAGCTTCGCTTTCAGGAAATGCGAAGGGTAAAAGTCTGGAAAAAATCAACCACGACATCGATTCGCTCAACCAATTATATGATTCAATCGGAAGAATCTACCTGAACGAAGCCAACGTGAGATTCTATGGAGGTGCACAGCGCATCAACAAGAAGGACTCTCTCATAGAAATCAAGAAGGGCGAAAAGCTCAATTTCGACACCTTATATAATAAGTTGCCACAGGACAAGAAACTCATGGCGGTAAACCAGGCACAGTCTGCCGTACAACAGGAGCTTTCTGACCTTGATTTCAAATCGATGTCAACGAGCGATGCAGACTACATGATAAGACAGCACAAGATTGAGGCTATCAACAAGTTCACTCTAGCCCTTTCGTGTCTCATATTCTTCTTTATCGGAGCGCCATTAGGAGCCATCATCCGAAAAGGAGGACTGGGTTTCCCTGTCGTCATCTCCGTACTTGTGTTCATCGTCTTCTTTATCCTCGACAATACAGGATACAGAATGTCAAGAAGCGGAATGTGGGCCATCTGGTTCGGTAAAGGTCTTGCACCGGCAGTATTGACGCCTTTGGCTATCTTCGTAACCTACAAGGCAACCAATGACTCTTCCGTATTCAATATGGATGTTTACAAAGAGTTCTTCATGAAACTGCTCGGTTTACGACAGAAACGCCATTACTTCGGCAAGGAAGTCATCATCACCGACCCGGACTATCAGGCGGATGCAGAGAAACTGGAAAGAATCAACCAAGACATCACCTTATATAATAAGGAACACAAACTGGTTCATCTTCCAAACGTCATCAATGTATTCTTCAAATACGAGCCTGATCATGAGATAGAAAGAATCAATGCAGAATTGGAAGAGGTAATAGAAGATTTGACCAACACCGCCAACAAGTATATCCTGCACGACATGAACCAATATCCGGTTCTTTCTGTCAAGGCACATACACGCCCATTCGAGCGGAAATGGCTCAACATCATTGCAGCCATCATTTTCCCAGTGGGCACACTGCTGTACTTGAGAATGTGGCGATTCCGACTGCGCTTGTTCCGTGACCTCAAGGTCATCAGCCAGACCAATACGGACATCATCCAGCGGATTAGAGAACAGAAAAAGTAAAATGTAACTATATAATAAGGTATCAAACATGTCAGAAATCAAATTAAATAGCATCGAAGATGCAGTAAAAGACTTCAAGGAAGGAAAGTTCGTCATTGTTGTTGATGACGAAGACCGCGAAAACGAAGGCGACCTCATCATTGCCGCAGAGAAGATAGACGCAGAAAAAGTAAACTTCATGCTGAAACACGCAAGAGGTGTACTCTGTGCCCCTATCACCCTGAGCCGCTGCGATGAGCTCGACTTGCCTCATCAGGTTTCAGAGAACACCTCAGTATTGGGTACACCATTCACCATAACAGTAGATAAACTGGAAGGCTGCTCTACCGGTGTTTCTGCACACGACCGTGCCGAAACCATCAAAGCACTTGCTGACCCGAATTCTACCCCACAGACTTTCGGCAGACCGGGTCACATCAATCCGCTCTACGCACAAGATAACGGAGTATTAAGAAGAAGCGGACACACAGAAGCAGCCATCGATCTTTGTAAAATGGCAGGCCTCTATCCAGCAGGCGCACTTATGGAAATCATGAATGAAGACGGCACCATGGCACGCCTGCCTGAACTGATGAAGATGGCAAAAGAATGGAACCTCAAGGTTATTTCTATTAAAGACATGATAGAATACCGGCTCAAGAAAGAATCACTCATCGAAGTGGGCGAAGAGGTTGACATGCCTACAGAATACGGCCACTTCCGCCTCATTCCATTCCGTCAGTCTAGCAATGGTCTAGAACACATGGCACTCATCAAGGGAGAATGGAAAGAAGACGAGCCTATCCTGGTCCGTGTTCACTCTTCTTGTGCTACTGGCGACATTCTGGGCAGCAAGCGTTGTGACTGCGGTCAGCAGCTCCACAAGGCCATGCAGATGATAGACGAGGCAGGAAAGGGAGTTGTTGTCTACATGCAGCAGGAAGGACGCGGCATCGGTCTGATGAACAAGATTGCAGCCTACAAGCTTCAGGAAGAAGGCTACGATACCGTTGACGCCAATACCCATCTCGGTTTCAAGCCAGACGAGCGCGACTATGGTTGCGGTGCACAGATGCTCCGTCATCTCGGTGTACACAAAATGCGTCTGCTCACCAACAATCCGGTAAAGCGCGTAGGTCTCGAAGCATACGGTTTGGAAATCGTAGAAAATGTACCTATCGAAGTTGTACCAAACAAGTACAATGAGCGTTATCTCAAGACCAAGAGAGACCGCATGGGGCACACTTTGCACCTCGGATAATAAAATTATGTTATTATTTCAATACAAAACATGAAATAATGCTCAATTTTCTTCCGAAAAAGAAATAATTTGCTTACTTTTGCACACGATAAACAAATATAAGAATAAAATTATGGCACAATTATCTGATCGTTTAAACAGATTGGCACCTTCAGCAACGCTGGCGATGTCACAGAAGAGTAGTGAAATGAAAGCTCAAGGTATTGATGTAATCAACATGAGCGTAGGTGAACCAGACTTCAACACTCCTGACAATATTAAACAGGCAGCAAAGAAGGCTATTGACGAGAACTATTCCCGTTATTCACCAGTACCAGGTTATCCTGACTTGCGAAAAGCAATTGTAGCCAAATTAAAGAACGAGAATGGTTTGGAGTACACTACCAATGAAGTAATCGTTGGTACTGGTGGTAAGCAGTGCGTCTGCAACGCTGTATTGGCACTCGTAAATCCAGGCGACGAGGTTATCATTCCTGCACCATATTGGGTAAGCTACCCACAGATGGTGAAATTGGCAGGAGGTACTCCGGTCATTGTGAATGCCGGTTTCGACCAGGACTTTAAGATGACAGCAGAGCAGTTGGAGAATGCCATCACAGAAAAGACCAAGATGCTCATTCTCTGTTCTCCAAGCAACCCTACCGGTAGCGTATACTCTAAGGAAGAATTGGCTGCACTGGCAGAAGTTCTCAAGAAGCATCCTGAAGTATTTGTGTTGGCAGATGAAATCTACGAACACATCAATTATATCGGCAAGCACCACAGCATTGCTCAGGAACCGGGCATGAAGGAACAGGTTATCATTGCCAATGGTGTATCTAAGGCTTACGCCATGACAGGATGGAGAATCGGCTTCCTGGCTGGTCCGGAATGGATCATCAAGGGCTGCAACAAGCTCCAGGGACAGTATACCAGCGGGACATGTTCTGTAAGCCAGAAAGCAGCAGAAGCTGCCTACACACTCGACCAGAGTGCAGTAGAGGAAATGCGCGTAGCTTTCGAGCGCCGACGCAACCTGATTGTAAAGTTGGCTAAAGAGGTTCCAGGTCTTGAGGTAAACATGCCACAGGGCGCCTTCTATCTCTTCCCTAAGTGCAACAGCTACTTTGGCAAGAGTAACGGTGAAAAGACCATCAACAACTCAACCGATTTTGCCATGTACCTTCTCGAAGAGGCACATGTAGCCACCGTAGGTGGTGACGCATTCGGTGATCCAGACTGTTTCCGCATGAGCTATGCAACAAGCGACGAGAACATCGTTGAAGCTATCAAGCGCATCAAGGAAGCTTTGGGCAAATTGAAATAAAAATGGCTTAAACACCATTTTCAAGGGTCAAAATGTAAGAAAAATGCGAGATATTGGTATAAAATAAGCCAATATCTCGTTAAAACTTCTTAATTAGGCTGATAGTAAACTTTAATTTATTATCTTTGCCAATGCAAAATAGATAACCCAACTGTGTTTATTGACAAACGACACATTCAAGGTCTACGAAGCGAGAAAGAAAAAAAAAGAAAATATTAATAATTTATTAACTAATAATTTAAAAAAAGTAAAATTATGGCAACTACAAAACAAGCAGCCCCAGCTAAGAAGTCTGAGGGCTTTCAGGGAGTAAGAGGCGCATTCTGGATCATCGTGGTATGTGCTATCATCGCATTCACATTGTTCTTCACATGGTTCGGAAATGACATGCACTTCCAGGATCCAGGTGTACAGGATCACCCAGCAGACATTTGGGGTACTATCTACAAAGGTGGTGTAATCGTACCAGTTATCCACACATTGTTGCTCACAGTGTTGGCAATGACTATCGAGCGTTGGTTGGCTCTTAAGACCGCTACAGGTACAGGTGCTCTTCCTAAGTTCGTTGCAAACATCAAGGCAGCTTTGAACGCAAATGATTTCGCTAAGGCTGAGCAGCTCTGCAACAAGCAGCGCGGTACAGTAGCTAACGTTGTTATGGCTTCTTTGAACGCTTACAAGTCTATGGAGTCTGGTGCTAACGCATCTTTGAAGAAGGCTCAGAAGGTAGCTAAGATTCAGCAGGCTCACGAGGAGGCAACTCAGTTGGAGATGCCAACTTTGACAATGAACTTGCCTATCATCGCTACAATCGTAACACTTGGTACTTTGACAGGTCTTCTCGGTACTGTAACCGGTATGATCAAGTCATTCCAGGCCATGGGTGAAGGTGGTGGCGCTGACTCAGCAGCACTTTCTGTAGGTATTTCTGAGGCGTTGATCAACACCGCATTCGGTATCTTGACATCATGGTGTGCCGTTGTATCTTACAACACATTCACCAACAAGGTAGATAAGTTGACATACGCACTCGACGAGGTAGGTTACTCAATTGCTCAGACATACGAAGCTAACCACGCAGAAGAGGCTTAATTTTTGCTAACCCTTTAAAATTTTATCGCTATGGGTAAAGTAAAAATTAAGAAGAGTGACATCTGGATCGACATGACGCCTATGTCAGACGTTATGACCCTGCTGCTTACCTTCTTCATGCTCACCTCTACTTTCGTAAAGAATGAGCCAGTTAAGGTAAATACACCAGGTTCTGTGTCTGAGATTAAAGTGCCAGAGAACGGTGTCTTGACCATCTTGGTTAGTCCTGAAAAGGACAAGGCTGGTAATCCTACCGGCGAGGGCCAAGTATTTATGAGTATTGATAATACTGATCAGTTGGGAGCTACACTGAGCACAATGACAGGTACATTCGGCGTGTCATTGAACCCAAAACAGATTGAGACATTCAAGAGCGAAGGTATGTTCGGCGTACCTATGAGCGACTTGAGTACTTATCTGACAATGAACGCTTCTAAGCGTCCACAGTATCTCCAGACTAAAGGTATTCCTCTCGACAGTATTAAGGGCGGTATGAGCGAGTTCCAGCAGTGGGTTGACGCAGCTCGTAACGCAAACGAAGACATCAAGATTGCCCTGAAGGCAGATGCTTCTACACCTTACAAGACCGTTAAGAGAGTGATGAACGAACTCCAGGATATGGACGAGAGTCATTACTATATGATTACACAGTTAAAACAACAGGGGGACGAATAAATGGCAAAGAAAGAAAGCAAACAAAAGAAAATGAATGTCCGCGTAGACTTTACGCCTATGGTGGATATGCTCATGCTGCTTATCACGTTCTTCATGCTGTGTACATCTTTGAGCAAACCTCAGACTATGGAGCTGACTATGCCAAGTAATGATGACAACCAACCAGAGGACAAGAAGAACGAAGCTAAAGCTTCTGAGACTGTGACACTCTACGTTACAGCAGACAACAAGATTTATTATGGTGCAGGTATTCCTAAGTACGATGACCCATCATGGATCAAGGAGACTACATGGGGCAGCCAGGGCATCCGTAAGGTCTTGAGAGAGCACGCTACAGAAAACGGCACACGCCCTGTAGAAAGAATCGCACTTGCTGTCAAGGAGTTGAACATGGACCGTCAGAAGAATCCTAAGCAGTATCCTGATAGCATCTATCAGAAGAAGTTGAGCGATTTGAAGGCTGGTAACTTGAAGGACGGAAAGATTCCTACTCTTACCATCGTCATCAAGCCTACCGACAACGCTTCTTACAAGAATATGGTTGACGCTCTCGACGAAATGCAGATTTCAAACATTGGTACTTACGTCATCGATAAGATTAACGCAGACGACGAGAAACTTCTCAAGTCTAGAAACGTTAAGATGTAAGATGAGTAACAAACAATTTTAAACAAGAAAGAAATGGCAAAAATAGATCTTTACGATCCTAAATGGGTCGATATGGTTTTCGCCGGAAAGAACAAGGAGTATGGTGCATACCAGCTCCGTAAGGGTACTTCTGGTCGAAACATCAAGGCTCTTCTGATCTTGGTCATTGCTGCAGCTCTCGTGGGTGGATTCTTGGCTTGGAAAGTCATCGAACAGAAACAGGCCGAAGAACAGCAGGCATATATGGAAGCTATGGAGTTGGCTAAACTCCAGCAGCAGGCTAAGAAGGAAGAAAAGAAGAAGGAGCCAGTGAAGCCAAAGATTGAACCAAAGAAGGAGATACCTGTGGCTCGCGAAACTCAGAAGTTTACCGCACCTGTCATTAAGAAGGATGAACTCGTAAAAGAGGAAAACCAGGTTAAGCAGATGGATAAACTGGATGAAAAAGTTGCAGTCGGTACTGAAAACAAGGAAGGTGTGAAGGACCGTACAATTGAAGCTGTAAGAAGTGAGATTGCAGTAGCAGCCCCACCTCCACCACCAGCTCCAAAACCTGAAGTTTCAACTAAGGTCTTCGATGTTGTAGAGGAGATGCCTTCATTCCCTGGTGGACAAGGCGCCCTGATGTCTTACCTTGCAAGCAACATCAAGTATCCAGTAGTTGCACAGGAGAATGGTGTACAGGGTCGTGTTATCGTATCATTCGTGGTAGAGCGTGATGGTTCTATCTCTGATGTTAGGGTAGCTCGTTCAGTTGACCCTTCACTTGACCGTGAAGCACAGCGTGTCGTTAAGAGCATGCCTAGGTGGAAACCAGGTAAGCAAAACGGTTCTGCTGTACGTGTTAAATATACTGTACCAGTTGTATTTAGATTGCAGTAATAGAATGAAAAAAACATCTTATATTTTTTTAGGTATAGGATTAACAGTACTATCAATGGCTTTCTTCTCGTCATGTGGCGAGAAGAAAGCCAAAGATGGTAGAACTGATACTCCTACTTCAGGCACAATTGAATTTGTGGCTGACGAGAGTTTGAGTCCTATCATTGACGAAGAAAGAAGTCAGTTTGAGTATGAGTTCCCGAAAGCTAAACTCAAGCCGAAGTATACAGATGAAGTCACCGGACTTCAGATGATTAAAGATTTCAAAACAGCGCTCTTGTTCACTACACGTAATTTGAAAGATAGTGAAATCGCCTACTTGAAGTCTAAAAGCAATGTAATTCCTTCTGTTTTCCCTATCGGTTACGATGGATTGGCATTTATTGTAAACAAGCAAAACAATGATACTTGTATTACGGTAAAAGATATCAAACGTATCCTTACAGGTAAGGCAACAAAATGGAGTGATATTGTGAAAGGTTCTAAGAGAGGCGACATCGAAGTTATTTTCGATAATACCCGCTCAGCAACAACCAATTATGTAGTAGACTCTGTACTGCACGGAGCTAAAATGGGTGCAAAAATCATGGCCGCAAAAACTAGTAAAGAGGTTATCGACTATGTGGATCAGAACCCAGGCTCAATCGGTGTAATTGGATCTAACTGGCTCAACGACCGCCGTGATTCAACCAACACTACATTTAAGAAGAATATTCATGTCATGCGAGTATCTATCAAAGATGTGGCAACACCATATAACAGCTGGCAACCATATCAGGCATACTTGCTGGATGGAAGATATCCGTTCGTCAGAACATTATATGCTATTGTAGTTGACCCTCACAAGGCATTGCCTTGGAGCTTCGCAAACTACATTTCAGGCCCAAGAGGTCAGCTCATACTGTTCAAAACCGGATTACTTCCATACAGAGGTGACATCACTATAAAGACCGTTAATGTAAAACGCTAAGAAAGAGACGCATATAAAAAAGTAGAATTATGAAAGCAATTAAATATTTAGTAGCAGGTTTGCTCGTCATGGGTTTGGCAACACCTGCAATGGCACAGGATGTCAACTATAAGGACATGCTGAAGCCTATAGAGACAACATTGAAGGCTGGTAACGCTGATCCTAAGGCTTTTGCCAAGGAAATCAAGGAATACCAGAAGGAGTTCAAAAAGGATCCTAAGGCATTGGTTGCTTTGGGTAACCTTCTTGCAATGAACAAGAACTATGATCAGGCTAACGCTGTTGCTGATGCTGTCATCGCTAAGTTCAAGAACTATGGTGACGCCTACATTCTGAAAGGCGACATCTATGCAATGCAGGACAATGGTGGTGAGGCTGCTACATGGTATGGTCAGTGTATGACAATGGATCCTAAGAATCCTCAGGGATATATCAGCTATTCTAACGTTTACCGTAAAATTGACCCACAGGCTAGTGCGGAAGCTTTGAACAAGCTGAGAGAAATCAACCCTAACTACCCTATCGAGGCAGAAGCTGGTCACAACTTCTTCAGCGCTGGCAACTTCGAGAAGGCTTATGAGTATTTCTCAAAGGCTAAGCCAAACACACTTGAAGAGCATACTCAGTTCGAATATGCTTTCACTGCTTATATCGTTGGAAAGAAGGAAGAAAGTTTGAGCCTTTGCGAAAGTGGTATCCAGAAGTTCCCTAAGGATGCAGCTATGCAGGTTTTGGCTATGCGCGCTGCTGTTGACGTAAAGAACTTTGAATCTGCTCTCAAGCATGCAAACATCGTAATGAACACCGATTCTATCAAGAAGAATGCTAGTATCATTTCTTATTACGGTTTGGCTTTGGCTGGCAACAAACAGTATAATGAGGCTATTGCTCAGTACCAGAAGGCATTGGAGATGAAGGCAGACGATCCTAAGCCATTGCAGTACATCTCTGAGGCATACAAGGAGTTGGGCGATGAAGACAAGGCTTTGGAGTACAACCAGCAGTACATGGATAAGAATCCAAATGCAGCTCCTACTGACTTCATGAAGCTTGCTGAAATCTATGTTAACAAGGCTAAGAAAGATCCAGCTAAGAAGATTGAGAACATCGACAAGGCCATCGGCGTATACGCTAAGTTATCTGAGAAGTATCCTACATTGAAGACATTTGCAAAGCTTCAGGAGGGAAACACAGCTTTCCAGAATGAGTTGGATGACAAGGCTATTGCTGCTTATACAGAAGTAATCAATGAGCTGGAAGCAAAGCAGTGTGATGAAGATGAGCTCAGCTACCTGAAGACATCTTACCAGTATATGGGTTTCATCTATACCTACGACAAGCAGGACTTCAACACAGCTAAGCCATATTGGGATAAGCTTCTGAAGCTTGATCCACAGAACAAGTTGGCTAACGATGCTTACGAGAAGGCTGGTCTCAAGCCAGGTGAATAAGCATAACATTAACTACAACATATTGGGGATTGCATCAGTTATTGATGCAATCCCCTTTTCGTTTCTATGATATATACTGGAAGCAAATAAAAGGATATAACGATAAAACAAAATCTTTAAACAATAGAAAAAGAAAAGAGCGATTCCAAAGGAACCGCTCTCAATGTTTTATGTAACTAAAAGTATCTATCCTTATAAATTAAGGAAGACTGATTGCCTCGTTAGGGCAAACATCAGCACAAGTACCACACTCTGTGCAGAGGTCTGGGTTGATTGAATACTTATCGCCCTCAGAGATTGCACCTGATGGACACTCATCAATACATGTACCGCAAGCGATACAATCGTCACCAATTACGTATGCCATAATTATTAATGTTTAAATGTTTATAATGTTTTTGTATAATATGCTTTTAATTTATCTTACTTCATAACATCAGGTATATTACCTAATAATTATGGTGCAAAGATAATAATAATTTCTGAAATACCTACAATTAGGTATAAGAATTTTCAAGAATTAGATTAATTTATACATAATCGAAATAAAACGGAAAGCAATATGAAGAGGAATATTCCGTTATAAATATATGAAACAGAAACTATTGACATTCATCATTAGCCTTGCCATCACAATCCAGGCTGGCGCACAGGAAAGAACGGTAGAAAACCGTCCTTATACCGATTTGCGCCCATTCCACTTCGGTGTATTAGTAGGCACCCACTTCCAGGATATAGAATTCCAGAATGCAGGACTGGTGACTTATCTTGATGCTGACGGCATTGAGCAGCAAAGCTGTGTAACAGTAGACCAGGACAGATGGGATACTGGATTTACAGTAGGTGTACTAGGAGAATTCCGCCTCAACACCCACTTCCAGCTACGCATAGCACCAGCCATGTATTTCGGTACCCGACATCTCTCCTTCTACAACATGCTGGAAAAAGATGGAGCCGGTAATCCAATCCAACAGAAACAGGAGATGAAGACGGCTTACATTTCCAGTGCCCTCGACCTGATATTTGCAGCACAGAGATTCAACAATCACCGCCCATACATCATGGCAGGAATCAACCCGATGATGAATCTGAACAGCAAGAACGAAGATTATATCAAACTGAAGAAAACAGATCTGTTCCTAGAACTGGGATTGGGGTGTGATTTCTATCTGCCTTATTTCAAACTTCGCCCAGAACTGAAGTTTATGTATGGAATAACAGATACATACGATAAAAATCACATCAAAAATATAAAAGACAAGAGTACACTTCCATATACTCTATCAGCTAAGTCAGCACATAGCAAGATGATAGCTCTTACATTCTATTTCGAATAATCGAACAATATCACATAAGAAAAAGAGGCAGACTCCCCACAGCGAGAGTCTGCCTCTTCTAATTTATAAAGAATAGATATCTTTACTCAACAACTTCCCATGTAAAAACACAGCCGTTCTTCATGCCGGCATCAGCACCTTGGTAATCTGCAGAATAAGGACTTCCATCTATAGGATTCTTACCCACATAACGCTGAGTCTTCAGAGAAAGCAGCATGCAGCGGTTATAAAGCATATCCTGCCATACAAACTCCTCTGCCTTGGAAGAGTCGGAAGTCAGACGAACATCACCAGATAAACCAGCACCAGCAATATAAACATATCGTCCGTCAGCCGTCTTCAAAGCAATCTTTCCCTTACCTCTATCCTCCACAACAAACTTCACCTGAGTTCTCATGTCCTTTCGGTTACTAGAACTATGCATCAACCCATGTCCGGTAGCATCCATTAAACTTCCATCAGCGAGATTAGAGAATCTTATGGTCTTGCCTATAGGCAGATTGGCAGTTCTGTCTGCCAACGGCTCCTCCACCTTGAAATCATCAAAATCAGCCACACCGCCATTCAATTCCTTCTTGTTGAAAGCATAAAGTGCCACACGTACACCCTGGAAGGTCTTCAACTGATAAGGTGAAAGCATCTGCTCACCGATATTCTCCCAGTTCTTACCATCCAGAGAATAGGAATATTGCAACTGGCTCTTATCGTAATCACCCCAAAGTCGCAACCATACTACCTTACTTTTAGCCAACGGCTTCCAAACTTCCTTGTTGGTATTCTGATCATAACATCTCAAGTTCAACCCCTTATCCGTCTTGACAACGCCCAATGAAGCGTATGGCGCATTGATGGCACCCAAACCAGCCTCATCACCTACCTTCAAGCGGGATGCATCCAACTTTACAGATGTATAAGAAACAGGTCCGATGGCACGCTGCGTCAATGTATTCTTTGCCCAAAGCAGTTGCTTGGCAGGCATGGAATGCAAACGGAGCCAACCTTTTCGCTCCTTATTCAGCGACCACATCTTGTCATTCGGATTATGATTCCATTGCCAAACCGGTTTAAAAGTTTTACCCGAGAAATCATCACATCTGTCGTATGGAGCCTGTGGTGTCTTTACCATATCATTCGGTTTGAACCAGGTACGAGGAGAGCGCCCCAGGTTCTTCTCCAATCCGAAGTAAGGCCAGCCGTCAACCCAAGTGATAGGGGACAGGCACACCGTTCTTCCCACGGCATTGAAGTCCTGCATCGAAACGCCCCACCATTTTCCGTCAGGAGCCTGCACGATGCCACCCTGATGAATGGTAGCACATCCCAGGTTCAGACCATTAGGCTTGTTGTTTTGGAAACTGAAACCATCTTCCGGCAAAGGCCGACCGATTCCCATGTTACCTACGCTCCATCCAGCAGCATAACCATACGATTCACGCTCGCTAATTACGCAGGTTTCATAAGGTCCCCAGATACTCTTACTTCGGGCACACTGCATACGGCCCATCGGTGAATAATCTGCAGAGAGGATATAGTACATATCATTGATTTTATAAACATGATGTCCCTCACCCATCGCATTGCCTTCCGGAATCACCACCTTGCTGCTGCCCTCTACCGGGCCACTCAAATCAGGCTTTAACTCCGTAACGGTCACGTTGCCATACTTGTGCACGGCATAAATCTTGCCATCCTCATCAAAGAGCACAGAGAGGTCGTAGATATCGCCATTAACTTTATGATGCGTCCAAGGACCCTTGGCACTGTCCGAGATATACACCTGCAATCCATGTCCGTTGATATTAGAGAAGATATAGAACTTTCCGTTGTGATAGCGGATGGCAGGTGCCCAGATACCCTGTCCGTAAGCTTCCTTGCCATTGCGGAGATTAAAATCATCAGAATCATCAAAGCGGTCGAAGCAATAGGAAGAGAACTCCCAATTTACGAGATCCTTGGAATGGAGAACCACCAGTCCCGGCACACTGTGCATCGTGGTACCCGCCAGATAGTAATCCTCCCCTACTCTGATAATATCAGGGTCAGAAAACTCATCATAAAACAAAGGGTTTGTAAAGGTACCATTACCATTATCTGCCGACCAAGATTTCCCATTCAAAGTCTGTGTCAGAACATTCTTGGCTACAGATTTTTTCTGCGCCGCAGCTCCCAAAGAAGCGCTCAAAAAAGCGATGCAACAGGTTGCAAATAATAATTTCTTCATTCTCATTTATAGGTCTAAAAGATTATTATAAAAAATATTGCCACAAAAGTACGAATAATTATCCAACCAGAGGTGGACAAAATGATACTTTTATGGCAACAAATGTAATTTTAGGACATTATTTAATCAGATAAGTCTTTCCTGGTTCTGTTTCCAAGTCATATTCATATACGTCAGGAATAGGAACCTTCACTCCTTCTGCTATCCGATGCTGTTCCACTACAGATTTCACTTCTGCAGATGCAAAAAGGATATTGGGACATGTTCCTTCTGCCTTCTTCAGCTTTTTCGCCTTCAGCGGTACGTATGAACGGAGACGCAGGATGCCTCCGATGGTGGAACGAATCTTCGCCTTCATCAGTCTGCCATTCTTCCAGTCCATATCCACCACAAAGCCGCCACGGGCGCGAAGTCCCTTTACGCTTCCTTCTTTCCAGGCATCAGGCAAGGCTGGCAAGAGATGCACGGCTCCATCATGACTCTGCAGGAGCATTTCGGCGATACCGGCTGTTACTCCGAAGTTGCCGTCAATCTGGAATGGCGGATGGGCATCGAAGAGATTCGGATAGGTTCTGCCATCAGGATATTCCTTTGCCTGCGCATCAGATGGCAACAGACGAAGCATATTGCTGATGATTCTGAAAGCATGATTGCCATCGAGCATACGTGCCCAGAAGTTCGTTTTCCAACCCAGACTCCAGCCCGTAGCCTGGTCGCCACGATGCTTCAGAGTGGTGGCAGCAGCATGGAACAGTTCCGGATGAGAGAAAGGAGAAATCTGATTGGATGGATACAATCCATAGAGATGCGAGATATGGCGATGTTCATTCTTCGGATCATCCGCATCCACAAGCCACTCCTGCAACTGTCCGTACTTTCCTATCTGCATCGGCGGAATCTGCGAAACCAGCTGCTGCATCTCCTTGCGCTCAGCCTCATCAACACCCAATATTTCAGAAGCCTTCACGGCACTGGTCAAGGCATCGAAGGCTATCTGGTTATCCATCGTGCAACCAGCCGTTACGGCAGTTTTCTTTCCTTTAGGTCCCTGTTCCGGACTCACCGACGGCACGGTTACTTTCCATTCTGTGCCTGGCAACTTCTGCATATAGTCGAGATAGAACTCAGCAGCACCCTTTATCACCGGATACCACTGCTTGAGGAAAGCCTTGTCGCCCGTATAGAGATAATGCTGCCAGAGATGGGTAGTGAGCCAGGCTCCGCCATTCGGAAACATGCCCCACTGCGCACCATCCACCGGACCTGCTATGCGCCAGATATCGGTGTTATGGTGTGCCATCCAACCACGACAACCATACATTTCCCTAGCCGTCTGTGCTCCCGTTACGCTCAAATCCTTAATCAGCGAATACAGAGGTTCCGTGGTGTTACCGAGATTCGTTACCTCGGCAGGCCAGTAGTTCATCTCCGTATTGATGTTGATGGTATATTTACTGTCCCAAGGTGCATTTTTGCTGTCGTTCCAAACGCCCTGCAGGTTTGCCGCCTGTCCACCAGGCTGGGAAGAGGAGATGAGCAGATAGCGACCATAGTTATACATCAGCGCCACCATCGCCATATCCTTGCTGCCCGCAAATTTCTCCAGGCGCTGGTTGGTAGGCAACGAAGCATTGATATCGGTTGGCAAAATCAGAGAAGAAGTAGCGAACTGCTTCTGGTAAGCCTCCACATGACGTTTCTCCAACTGTGCATAGCTCATTAGTTTCACCTTATTTATATAGTCAGCATTGCGCTGGGCTGCATTGCCCGACACATCGTGATAGTTCACAAAATTAGTGGCAGCACTCACGATGATGGTTGCCTCGGTGCCATCCGTCCTTACATCTGCCACACATTCGGCAGTGAGAGCCGCCTTGATGCCTTCCTGGTCTTGGGCCTTCACCTTCAGCATAACCCCTGAAGGCGTTTTCTGAGTCTGATGTTCAAAAGGCGAATCCAGGGTAACATCGATATTCAGGGCACCCTTTCTACTCGCCTTGATGTGGCAAACAATGACGCCATCAGCCAGCGAAGCAAAGGTAGTACGAGTATATCTTACGCCATCCATCACGAAAGAAGTCGTGGCAATCGCCCTCTTCAAGTCCAGGTCGCGCACAAACTGCCCAGCCTTTCCCTGATTCTTCATGCTGATGTGCAGATTTGCCATGGGCAGGAAGCGCATACCATGAGGACCAGGTATGAAGGTCTGGTTGATGAGAGCAGCCGCCTCCTCTTCCCTGCCATTGAAGATGAGTTCCCTCACCTTTGGCAGATTCTCCAGGGATTTCTTACTGTTGTTGTTATGGGGACCGCCACTCCAGAAAGTCTCCTCATTCAACTGGATATTCTCGTCCGTGGTTCCGCCATACACCATACCTCCCAGATGTGAGTTTCCGATAGGCAGAGCCTCCAGCCACTGCTGGGCAGGGGCGTTATACCAAAGTCGGGTACTATTATCAGATGCCTCCCTCTTCGCAGCCATCGACAACGGAAGAAAGAACGCCAAAGCCACAGTTCCCACTATTATCCTATTTCTCATTACTTTTCTACTTTATGATACTCAAAACTATCCACATCCACATAACCGCCAGCAGCCTTTGTGGCATAATTGTAGATGGCGATACGGGTTCCCATAAAGAGACGTCGATAATCATACTGCATCTTAAAATCCTTGATGGCAGGAATCCAGGTCTTTCCATCTATACTATATAATAAGGTGGCGAGATCCTGATGAAGACGGAAATCGCAACTCATCTTCAGATAGATGATGCTTGATTTCGTTGCCTTATCCTGCTTCAGATTCAAAGGCTGGCGATATACCTCCTCACGTTTTACACCGGTCACCGCCTTCTCCTTATCCGTCAGAGCCACACTCTCCTTGGTACCTACTACAAAGAGCTTCTTGCCTTCCTTCACGATAGAAAGCAGGGCTGCATCACCCTGGAAGGCAGACAGACCAGCCACATCGCCATCCTTCATCTTGCTCACATCCATCTTGATGATTCCCTCGCAGGTTGGTCCTTCGGTACGGGTACTGATGGTATTTGGAGCCAGGAAGATATTAGGAACGATACGGGATGTCTTCAGGCGGAGCCAGCCCTTGCGCTCTGTGAGCGACCAGGCATCATCCACCGGATTGTGGTTCCACTGCCACTGCAATTCCAGCTTGTCTTTAGAGAAGTCGTCGCTATACACGAGTCCCTTGCCGTCATAACCCAGTACAGGCTTCTGCATCTGGGCAGGAATATTGCCCTTCTCATCGGTCAGCATAGGCCATCCATCCTTCCAGGTACATGGCTCCAAAGTGAGAACTCTTCCTACACCACCACGATCTTGGAATACAATACCATACCAGTTGCCATCCTTATCATCTACAATCGTACCTTGTCCCACACCGTTGAATCCAGCAAACTCTGTCTCCAAAATCACCTTCTTTTCGTAAGGACCCGTTATCTTATCTGCACGATAGCACACTTCACGGCGCGGATGCCCCTTGGTCCATGAAATCATCAGGAGATAATACTTGCCATTATGCTTAATCATACGGGAACCTTCGAGCAAGCCTGTTTCATCAGCATCACGTTCAAAGAGTTTGCGGTGACTGCCTGGCACCACATCGGTTAAGTCTGCATTCAGCTGCACCATCTCTCCCGTGCCATAAACCACGTATGCCTTGTCGTCATCATCAAAGAATAGAGCGGCATCATGGAAATGCTGCAAACGGCTGTGGATGGTCCATTTACCCTCGATATCATCGGCGGTGCAGATATAAGTCTCTCCACCAGGACTGTCGTTAGGAGCAAAGAGCGCATAGAACTTGCCACGATGATGCTGCAAAGATGTAGCCCACTGACCACGACCATACACCGTACCCTCCTTCATGTCATACTTAGGCGAATCGGTGAGTTTAGGGAAAATATAGTTCACTGTTTCCCAGTTTACCAGATCCTTCGATTTCATGATAGGCGCACCCGGCATCAGATGCATGGTGGTGCTTACCATATAGAAGCTGTCGCCCACACGGATTACATCCACATCAGGCACATCAGCCCAAACCACAGGATTGGCGAAATTCTTTTCAAACTTCCACCAGTCGAAATTAAAGAGTTTGCTTCCCTTCAATCCCTTGAAAACGAAGTATATATCATGCTTTCCTGTCACTTTCTTCATCATTTGTGCCGAGAAAGTCTTCCACTTTTCCCAGCCACCAGTTTTGCTGACATCTATCTTTGCCACCAGTTCACCATCCTTTTTATCAAGATGAACCTCCAGTGAACCGCCGAGCGATGAGCACGCAGCAGAGATGGCAAATGCATCCGGACTCGCATTTCCGAAATCTACCTCGCGTACCTTGATATAATCATCATTGTGGATTTCTGAGATATAAACACCCGTATCATCGGTCTGCTCCGACTTCACACCCTTAGAGAAAGCGATGGTTTCAGCTTCCTGACGCTTGTAAGGATTGAGGGTTGCGATAGGAGCCACTCCTTCCTGGGTATGATGGATGATTGGGAAGGTGCCGTCGGCATTGTATTTGAATTCTTCCACGGCTACGCTGCGTCCGAATCCGCCACCCAGTTTACCCGTATGATAGAAGAAATAAGACTTGCCCTTGAAGTCGGTAACACCGCAATGATTGGTAAAGGAACCAGTATCTTCCAAAGGCATGATTTCTCCCTTGTATTTCCAAGGACCGAAAGGCTTCTTGCTCATGGAGTAAGCAATGTGCTCAGGCACTCCACCTGCTGCATAAATCATATAATAGTTCTTGCCACGCTTCATGAACCAAGGACCCTCTGTATAGCAATCTTTATATTTTCGGGTTGAATCGCGCTTCTCCACGTCAGGCGAACCAAATCCCTCCTCAGTCATCACGATTCTGCCCACTTCACGCTTTTCATCAACAGCTGCCTTAGCATCTATACCACCCTTGAAGCTGATCATATCTTCATTCAGTTTGGCATAGTAAAGATGTGGATTACCCCAATAGAGGTAAGCCTGACCATCCTCATCCATCCAAACCGTTGGATCGATATTATCCCAACTTCCATTATCAAAAAGCGGCTTTCCCAGCGCATCCTTGAACGGACCTGTAGGAGAATCTGCCACAGCTACACCAATAGCCATTCCGCCCGTCAGTTTAGAGTGCGCACAGATGTACCAGTAATACTTACCATTACGTTCGATGGTCTGTGCTGCCCAGGCACGGTCGTCTGCCCAGGAAAAAGAACTGAGGTCGAGCGGAGAACCATGGTCGGTCCAGTTTACCATATCAGTAGTGGAATACACACGCCATTCGTTCATCCAGAAGAAGTCAGCCTTATCTTCATCATGACCGGCATAGACATAAAGCCGGTCACCGACAGGAAGAGGAGCTGGGTCTGAAGTCAACTGTGTTTGCACGATAGGATTCTGCGCATTCATCGTTGCGCTCATACTCATGCACAAAGCCGAAGCAATCAAAAACTTATTGTTCATTGTTTGTCCAAAATTATTAGTTACTATTTTTGAGCGCAAAGGTAGCAATAAAACAGACATTTTACTTTGCTGTATGTTACAAATACTTTAGCAAAACAACCATGGTGTAAGAAAAAAACGGTGCATTTCAAAAGAAACACACCGTTTTTACATCTTTACCTAAAAGTTTTGCCCGAAATAGCTGTATCTGTTGTTGTCTGGATTGATAACCACCTGCTCCAAGACAATCTCAGGGTCTATCATCACGATACGAAGCGTATGCTTACCAGCCTTGACTGCAGATGATGATGTAGCTGCCAACCAACGCTGGTTGTCAAAGATTTCATCTCTTCGCAACTGCTTCTTCCCTTTCCACCAACCATTCAAAACCAGTTTAGGCTGCTCAGGCAATGGTTTCAACACCTTGGACACAGCGAGGTTCTGAGGAGTGTACTCGGCAAAGGTATCCACAAATCCTGCGCGAGCATCCACAATCTGCAAGGGCTGGTCGTCTATCTGCACTCCGATGCGAAGACCACGAGCTGGATAGACATCCTGGGTTGGCAGAATGCCGAGGGCGATGGAAAGCTGCTGCATATCAGAAGAAAGTTCGAAATCGTATTCTAGCGATGCCCCCTTGCCATCCGGCTCACTTGCTGCCATCACATGGTCGATGCCCATGCATCCCTTACCTCTGCCCAAGTCTGGCAAGAATATCCACTTGGCATTCTTGCCTTCCTTGATTCGGCAGTACTGATAGGCAGGAATGCCAATCTCCGTGGTGGAAACAGGTACATTTAACGGATGCTCCACCTTCATACCCAAAGTCATCGGGTTGCGATTCTTGTCTGGAATTGACCATTTAGTATAACCGATGTGATTATCCATCATCATGCCTTTCCACTTGCCTCCTGCCAACACATTATTATAATAGTCGTTCAACTGCTGGTCTTTCTTCATCAACACCTCCACACCGAGGCTGTCACCCATGGTGGCATGATTGTATATTTCTGCCACACCAGCACTTGCCACCACTGGATAATAAACCAACTGGTAGAAAGCATCCTGCTTCTCCTTAGGCATCTGCTTGCGCAACAGCTCTGCCCTTTCCACCAACGACTGCCAACGCTGTGACATCACCAGCATCTCATGCTCATTAAACAAGCCTGGCACCTGAGCCTCAGGCTTGCGCAGAAGATTATACTTGCTGTATTTGGCTATCAAGTCGGCTGTTTCCTTGGCATATTTCTCTCCGAAGATGCTTTGAGAGAATCGTTCCAACCATGGCAGTTCATCTCCTGGTTTCACCGCATCTGGGTTCCATGCATAGTCCATGATGAAGTCGATAGACACCTCCTTCGGCTTCAAGTCGCCCACGTTGATGATCCAGATGCGGTCGATGCCGCTGGCGTATGCCTCATGCAGCTGCTCACGGAGTTTCGGGATGGTTGTGGTGTTCACCCAACGGTCGTTCCATGGACCACCATTCATGTCGATGTGATAATACAAGCCCAGTCCACCCTTGCGCTTGCGTTCTGCGGCGGTACCCTTACGGCGGATATAGCCCCAGTTGTTGTCGCAGAAGAGCAGGGTTACATCATCAGGTACGTTGAAACCTGCATCATAGTATCGCTGCACCTCGGTAAAGATAGCCCAGAGCTGCGGCACAGAGCTTGCCGGCTTGCCATAGCAATCCTTGATGATGCGACGCTGTGCTTCAATCACTTTTCCTAATGTCTTGATGTTGTCCTCGTCCTTGCCGTTGCCCATCGCCACATCGCCATCACCTCGCATACCAATGGTAATGATGTTCTCATACTTGCTGTTCCGCTTCAAGCCATCAGAGAAGAACTTCTCGATGCGCTCAGGGTTCTGTGCATAATCCCATGGACCCACCTCAGCCTTGCGACGCACATACTCCTTATGTGCTCGCATCATCGGCTCATGGTGGGAGGTACCCATCACGATGCCCATGTCATCTGCCAACTGTGGTGATTTGGGGTCATCCTCATTAAAGGCAGTAGCCCACATGGCAGGCCAGAAATAGTTGGCTTTCAAGCGGAGCAATAGTTCGAAGATATGGCTATAAGCCTTGGAATTGATGCCCCCAAACTGGTTGCCGCACCATCCACCAAAAGATGGCCACTCGTCATTGATAAAGATGCCACGGTATTTCACCTTGGGTTCTCCATCGGTATAAGTGCCAGGAAGGATATACAATTGGTCATGATGCTGGATAGGCGCATCAGCCATCCAATACCAAGGCGACACACCTATCTGGCGAGACAACTCATAGATACCATAGATGGTGCCACGCTTATCGGAGCCTAGAATGACAAGTTGCCCCTTATCGGTAAAGATGAGATACTGTTCCCACTTTCCCTTCAGCAGCTTGCAATGCTTGGGATATTTCTTGGCAAGTTCGCTCTTGCCTACAGTGGCCACCAAGATGGGAGCGCATTCGCTGCCCGTTACCTGACGCAGATCATTGCGCAAGTTTGCAACAGCCATCTTCACTCCCTTCCAATCGGAAGAAGAGTAGCGGATGGAATCCTTCGTACCCGTCAGGCGAAGGGCCTTATCTGCTAAAGTTACATCAAACTTCACAAACTGTTTGGCTGCATCAGCTGTAGAGATGATGCCTAGCAGCACAAATACTAATAAGAGATACTTCTTCATAAGAAAATAAGAAAGATTTTATTATTCATTGATTTTTTCTGCAAAGGTAGACAAAAAAAAGGAACACAGCGTTTCACCATGTTCCTTTTTCTTTGCTAATTATTTCACATGCAATCATTCTTCCTCATCATTCACATTTTCCTCTTCGCCAAACTTCATTTCATAATCAGTAGGCGACATGCCGAAGTGTTTTTTGAAGACGGTCGGAGATTTCCGACTTCGATGTCAACATACTTACAGGCACATCACTGATATTGGCATCAATCTGTTTGAATACATTAACGATGTCATAGAAAAGACCATTGAATGGCAACCGAATACCCCACTAGAGAACCTGCCACCACCAAGGCACGCTCCATGCCCTTGGCAGGATGATCAAGGGTCTTGATGACAAAGCTATCCCACTTGCCCTTGAGCGAACGCTCTGGCAAGATGCCTTTCTTGGCAAGACGAGTAATAACTTCACTCACTCCGTATGTACCAATGAGGATGGGATCACACCTTGTTTTTCGTGAGCATCCATGCAGATACCAGACATCTGAGAGGCGGTGGAAATAGGGAATGCTCCCCCTTGCTGTCGGAAGCTGATAAAGGAATCAGCCATTGATGTGAGGGCAAGCATCACAAAACAACAGGCCAAGAGAGGCCTTGACCATGGAAAATTGACCTTCATTTGAAATTTCATACTGTAATTTTTAGTAAATAGAGAAATTATGAAAAACTGAACTTTCGCATGTGGGGAAGTTAAGTAAAGTTAGGGAAGTAAGAAGGAAGTTAAGGGACAAATGTCCTACATTTTAAACTAGAAGACTATTGTCTCTTAACTTCCCGAACGACCGTAGCGAGTGATAACTACTTTAACTTCAATTAATTCTTCACAAGTCGAACTCCATAAATCTGTCCAACTTGCTTGCCCTTATGAGCCACAAACTTCACTCTTATTTCCTTCTTGCCCTTAACATACTCTGAAGGAATGGCATAATCAACGGTCTTAAACTGTGTGGTGCGCCAGCGATGACTGTTGTTCACGCTGCAAAGCAACTTGTCGTTGACATAAATATCAAACTCACTTGTACGCCACTCATCCTGTCCCCAGAACTTGAGCTGAAGGCTAAGATTTGTCTCTCCCTTGGTCTGCATCAGATAGCTGAAATAATGACCATCCTTTGCATCACGGAAGAAGATACCCTCTGTATTACCCTTGTCCGAATCATCGGTCTCCATACGATGGTCGGTCTCCGGCTGTTGTTCTCCAGGGCTCACCTTATCCACAGTTCTAGCCTCCAAAGCCTGACGGGCTGTTTCCTCATCAGCCAACTTCTGCATATAAGCCTTGTAATCATTCTCACCGAGTGCCAACCAATACATCATATAGCGGGAATCATGAATCTCGAAGAAAGGCTGCAGTTCACCATCAATGGCATTCTCCATTCGGGTGGCAAGTTTAAAGTGCAATGGTTTACCAGGAATTGGCTTCAAGTCCTTGGCGATGTCATTCAGATGCTTAGGCAGAAGGATTGGAGCTTTATCGAGCGGCAACTTCATACCACCGGCATACTGTCCGAAACGACTGTCGTCAGCAATGAGCGAACGCATATCCTCCGTTCCCGTCTTCATGCCGAGCAGGATAGGACCATACATGATTGCCACATACTGAGGCACATTGATCATCGGTTTGATGTAAGCATGCATAGGCATAGAGATTTCGACCTGGTCACCCTTTTTCCATTTGCGCTTGATGCAGACAAATCCATTCTCCTCATAACTATTGGCATCAAAACCAACACCCTTCACGGTGAAGTTATCACACCAAGATGGTTTACGAATCTTCAAGGTGAAGATACCTTTTCCCTTAGTTACTTCTATATGAGATGTCTCAGCGTATGGGAAAGCGGTCTGCTGACGAATCACCATCTTCCGTTCCTTCCAGTTCAACTCGGAAGCCACGAAGAGATTCACATACAGTGCATCATCCTCCGCCTTCACACCCTTATCGTGCGTCCAGACAAACTGACCATACTTTCCATGGTCTTCCATGCCTGTTCCCACACAACACCACATCGCCTCATTAGGGGCAGAATAGTTGCGATAATGGCGAGGACGGGCGGAAGTGAAATAAACATAGCCGCCATGTTGCGGATGCTGGGCAGAGAGGATATGGTTGAACATCGCAGTCTCGTAAAAGTCGCCATACATACCATCGTGCTTCACTCGGTTCAAATCCTCAGTAAGCTTCAGCATATTATAAGTATTGCATGACTCAGGACCATCGATGTCGTTGATATAGTCTATGCAATTTTCCTTGGTTGGGAAATGCTCACGACGACTGTTTCCACCCAAAGCCAGCGAGCGCTGACGTGTCACAATTTCCCAGAAATACTCGCTGGCATTATGATATTGCACATCATGAGCCAACTCAGCGATGCGCTGATAGCCGACAACCTTCGGAATCTGCGTATTGGCATGCATATTGTCAAGGCAGTCCTTGCCGTTTTCCAAAGGCACAAGCAACTGTCTGTGGGAGAAGCGGCGGGCACAATCCAGATATTTCTGCTCTCCGGTAATAGCGTATGCATCGGCAAGCACCTCGTTCATACCTCCATGCTCGTTACCCAGCATTTTCTCCATCTGTTCATCGTTCAGATCACGCGTAATGTCCACAGCCCAATCACAGAACTTCAGAAACAGATTCTTTGCCTGTTCATTGCCGCAATAGAGCCATGCATCACGAAGACCAGCATACATCTTATGAATGTTATAGAAAGGTGCCCATGTTCCAAAGTAAGGTCCGAAATCGCCCTTACTGAAAGCTGTCCACATCTTGGCACTATTCGGAACACCACCTATATAGTTATGACACCAGGCTTCAGGACGCTGATTGTTAGCATCAAGCACCAGCTGGAGTTCGGATATCATATATTCCATGCGCTTGCGGCATTCCTCATTGCCTGTGGCTGCATTGATGGCAAGAGCCGACAGATAATGTCCGCCCACATGTCCGTCCAGTCCATCCCAGTTGGGATAAGAAGGTTTGCGAGGCTGCAAGCCAGCCTCCTTGCGATAAGGGGCCAGCATGCGGTCGCAATCATATTTCAGGAGCACCTGCACGTTCAAGTCGCGGGCATGCTTCAATGGTCCGTCCAGAAGGGTGATGTCGCCCAGCGGGAACTCATCCTTATAAAGTTTATCCTGCGCCACAACACCCAAGGCTGGCGCAATGCTCAGCAGAGCAATCATTAGTTGTTTCTTCATTTTCTTATTTACTGATTACATTTATTATTTGACTGAACTTTTACTCCCCAAACTGCCACCAATCCAGGAAGAAGAGGTTCTGTTTCTGGATATCACCTCCCTTGAAAACGAAGAAGAGATCATGAACACCCTTTACCTTCTTCACCTGGGTAGAGAAGGTTTTGTATTCATCCTTGGTGTTGCTGATATCTACCTTGCCGATACACTGACCGTTTACCCCATCAAGACGGATTTCGATGCTGCCGCCCAACATGTGACAAGAGGCAGAAACATCAAACTTACTTGCACCTTTCTTGAAGTCAACGCCCTTCACGAGGATATACTCATTCTCATCAATATCAGTTACTATCTGATTCCATTTATTCTTCTGCGCCCATTCATTCTTAGGCTGCGTCTTCAATCCATATCCCCAAGCCATTGTCTCAGCCTCAACCTGGCGATAAGGGTTGAACCATTCTATCTGCTCCAGCTTGCAGTCCTGGAAGTATGGCAACTCCTGGATGGTTCCGTCAGGATTGTATGTCATCTCGGCAGCAGATACAGAACGCTGCTCAGCATGACGTCCCGTCTTCAAACGGAAGATGTCATAATTCAAGCCGAAGCAATAGCTCTTGCCCTTGTAGTCGATGATGCCCGGATGATTGCCTCGAGTACGAGGCGTATGGTTCATGATATGTCCCTTATATTCCCATGGTCCGAGCGGATTCTTGCTCATCGCGTAACCGATGCCCTCAGGACAGCAGGTAGAAGCATAAGACAGATAATAATTGCCATTGCGCTTCCAGAACCAAGGACCTTCCTGATAATCCTGAATCTTCGGGAAGTGCATGATGGAATCAGAATAAGAAATCATGTCCTCGTTCAGTTTCACTGCCTTCAACACGGGGTTGCCCCAATACATGTAAGCCTGGTTATCATCATCAATCCATACGGTAGGGTCGATGTCGAACCAGTCGCCCTCCCATGCCAGCGGCTTTCCGAGAGGATCCTTGAACGGTCCGTATGGACTATCTGCTACCAGCACTCCGATGCCATGACCGTGGATAGGACAATACATATACCATTTGCCATTGCGCTCGATAACCTGCTCTGCCCAGGCACCATTCTCACCCTTAAACCACTTGAAGTCTTTCAATGAAGCTACGGCACCACGGTCTTGCCAGTTCACCATATCTGTTGAGGTATAGAGCAGCCAGTCTTTCATCAGGAACCCCTCAGCCCCATCCTCATCGTGGGTGGTATAGAGATATACCGTATCGTTGTGCACATAAGGTGCAGGATCGGCAGTGTACTTGGTCTGGATGATTGGCAAGTTGATGTTCTGTGCTGTTGCTGCAGTTCCCATGCCAGCCAAAAGCAGGGATAAAATCATTCTGTATCTAGTCATTTTATGATTTAAATTAATTATCAGTATTTCAAATTGTTATTTGCGCTGCAAAAGTAGCAAAAAAAAAGGAACACAGCTTTTCACTATGTTCCTTTTTCTTTTCTAATTATTACTCATGCTATCATTCTTCCTCATCATTCACATTTTCCTCTTCGCCAAACTTCATTTCATAATCAGTAGGCGACATGCCGAAATGTTTCTTGAAGACGGTAGAAGAGAGCCCTCACCTCACGTAAGGACTCTCTAGCATTCCTAGATGAGTAGGTTTATACCCGCCAAGATTGATGAGTATTTTCTCAAATACAATACCAGGCTGCATAGGACGAAGCCTCAAGGTATGTTCAGCCTTCCCCGTGTTTTCTACAGCCATCCTCACCTTCTTCTCTATGATGCGCGATGCGGCTGTAGGATACATCAAGTCGTACTTATGCTCCCAGTTCAAATTCTGATTCAGCCCTACAATCTCTTCCTTGCCACCATCCAGCGACACTGCCACATAATGACCGCCCAGCACAAAGGGCATCACTGCATCGGTAACAAGATGTACATCCACCGAATCCACATCTGCCTTAAATCTCATCTTATAGGTAAGGTATGCTCCTGCTGTTGGCTGGGTATATGGGAAGAGAGCTATACCCGACTTCGTTCGTCCTAAACCTGGGATGAGTCTCCACTGCGACTTCTCTGATTCAGCAGGTGTCAGTGAGAAGAGATGCTCTGCCTCCATCACCACCATGCCGCCATCTTGCTCGAACACGTAGCCTGTACTAGGCTGCGTAACGGCAAAAGGGGTACTCTGCTGAATGCGAGATACCATAGGCATAACTTGATGCTGCGGGGCATGCCAGTTTTGATAGCCGATATGCACTTGATCCATCATGTGATTCCACTTGCCATTGGCGATATGGTGATTATAATTGTCGCAGAGCAAGGAGTCTCTCTTGTAACATTCCTCCACCCTATCTGCCCATGTATTAGCCTCAATACGTCCCTCACGATAGAGTTGCTTGTTCATCGCCAAAGAGTAATACATATCATAAAGATTAGCCATGCCCTGTATAGGGAAGAGGACCAACTCTTGATAGGCATCTTTCGCAGTCTCATCCAGGGTGATATACTGACGCAGGGCTCGTGCCTCCAAGGCCAGGAATTCATCCCGTACGCCCTTAAACTCTCCCGTCTGCAAATTGTATGTCTTGTCATCCAGCAATTCGGCTTGCACCCTAGACGCATATCTTCCATAGCTCATCAAGAGACGAGCAGCCTCTTTCGCCTCTTTATCACCAAACTGCTGGGCACAGAATCCCTGTGCATATTGCTCCAGGTTGCTGGCATCGAAGGCATCGGGATTCCATGCCATGTTCATAAAAAAGTCGATGGCAAACTCATGGGGCTTGATATCACCGACATTGAGCATCCAGAGTTTATCCACACCATGTTGATAAGTGGCTTGCAACTGCTCCCACATCTCGGCGATATGCGACATGGTGAGCCACTTGCTGGCTCTCGGCGCACCATAATAGCCTACATGATAATACATACCATAGCCGCCCTTGTGGAAATTTTTCTTTCTATCAGGAAGTCGGCGCACATGACCGAAATTGTCATCGCAAAGCATCACGATGACATCATCGGGCACCTTGAGTCCCTGGTCATAATAATCGAGTACCTCACTGTAGAGTGTCCAGACCTGTGGGGTCTCGGAGGCTGGTTTCCTGGTGACATCAGCTATGATTTTTCGCTGTTCCGAAATGATCTGTTCCATCAGCCGGAAGTTAGCCTCTCTACTACCTGCATCGGTCATCGGACGGTCTTCGTCACCTCTCATACCGATGGTCACGAGCTTGTCGTAACCCTTGCTATTCTCGATTCCCTCTCGGAAGAAACGTTTGATGGCATTCTTGTTGGTCAACCAGTTCCATTCACCGTTGCCATAGTTCTTCTTATGTCGAATCCACTCTTGCTGCGAGCGTTGCATCGGCTCATGGTGCGAGGTACCCATTACGATGCCATATTCATCAGCCAGTCGGGCATTCTCCGGATCATCCTCATTGAAGCAGTTGCCCTCATACAATCCGTTCTCATCCTTCAGGATAGGTACCAAAGGCTTGTATTCCTTGAACGAGCCCCACATGGCAGGCCAGAGGCAATTTGCCTTGAGGCGAAGAAGGAGTTCGAAGACATGGGCATACATCTGGCCGTTCATGCCCCCAAACTTATTTCTAGCCCAGGTGGTCATACAAGGGAACTCATCATTGATGAAGAAACCACGATATTTCACCTTCGGCTCTCCACTCTCCACGGAGCATGGCTTGGCAAAGACCTCCTCATGCTTGGCTATCGGCGCATCCGCCCACCAATACCAAGGCGACACCCCCATCTGTCGGGAAATCTCGTAAATGCCATAGATGGTGCCACGCATATCGCTACCTGCCACCACCAAGGCACGCTCCATACCCTTGGCAGGATGATCAATGGTCTTGATGACAAAGCTCTCCCACTTGCCCTTGAGCGAACGCTCTGGCAAGATGCCTTTCTTGGCAAGGCGAGTAATAGCTTCACTCACTCCGTATGTACCAATGAGGATGGGATAACGCACCACATCCTCGCCCTGGCAGCACACTCTGGGTGAACGACCCGACACGGTATAGATATCCTTACGCAGGTCTTCCGCAGCTCTTTTCACACCTTGTTTTTCGTGAGCATCCATGCAGATACCAGACATCTGAGAGGCGGTGGAAATAGGAAATGCTCCCCCTTGCTGTCGGAAGCTGATAAAGGAATCAGCCATTGCAGTGAGAGCAAACATCACAAAACAACAGGCTAAGAGAGGCCTTGACCATGGAAAGTTGATCTTCATTTGAAATTTCATACTGTAATATTATTAAAATAGAGAAATTATGAAAAATAGAGAAGAAGGGGATTGCCCCACCTATTCCCTTTTTTATGCAAAGGTACAACTTTGCTCCAAGAACAACTTTTCTCCATGTTCCAAACACTTTGGCGTACATTCCCACATCAACAAAAATATGATAAATACTGCCCAATTAAGTCAACATCTAAGACTAAAGCGCTAACATGATGACCTGCCATCTTACCATTAACATAGATCACCTTTCTATATGTTGCAAAAACATCGCAAATTTAAACTTGTAACAAAACTATATATTTAAGGAACATACGAAACATCAATTATATCATTATTTTTATAACTTTGCAAGCACAAACATATAATAATATATAGCAATATGACAAAAATCAAAAATCAGTGCATGGGATTCATGCTCACAGCCATCCCATTGCTTTCGCTCAGCACTCCTTGCATGGCACAAAATCCATATCTCCCACTTTGGGAGCATGTGCCAGACGGAGAACCTAGAGTATTCGAAGACCCTGACAACCCAGGGAAGTACAGAGCTTACATCATAGGCTCTCACGACACATCCTTCAAGTCTTACTGCGGATCAGACATACGCATGTGGTCTGCCCCAACAGAAGACCTCACCCAGTGGAGAGACGAGGGAGCCATTTTTTCCTATCACATCAACAATCAATGGGACACCATGTTTGCTCCCGATTTGGTAGAGATAAAACGAAAAGATGGAACAAAAGATTACTATCTCTATCCTCACTCCCGAGGATACAAGCGTGTGAGAATGGTCTGCAAAGGCAAGCGACCTGATGGTCCTTTCACTCCCATCAACCTCAATGCAGATGGAACGGAAGAGCTGCCAGGCAGCATCCTCGACTTCGACCCTTCCGTATACATCGAGAATATCACTGACCCAAAGGATCCAGATTACGACACAGGATTCAGAGCATACGGCTACTGGGGATTCCAACATTCATCAGCCGCACAACTCGACCCTAGCACCATGTACTCGCTCAGACCAGGTACTGAGCTCATCAAGTACTCGCTGCCAGCTTGCGACGCACAAGGCAACGTAAGAGACCCTAAGGGAACAACCTACCCTATCATCAAGGGACAGAAGCCTACAGATTTCAACTTCTTCGAGGCATCATCCATCCGAAAAGTAGGCAACAAGTATGTGATGATTTACTCCGGCTATTCCGGAAAGGAATACGGATTAGGCAACACCAACTCCACCTTGCGATATGCCTATGGAGACACCCCATTAGGTCCATGGAAGAATGGTGGTGTATTGGTTGACTCACGTGGAGTGGTTCCTAACGAAGACGGCACCAAGTTAATCACCAGCAATGCCGCCCATAACACCCATGGAAGCCTACAAGAAATCAACGGTCAATGGTATGTGTTCTATCATCGCCCACCACGTGGATTTGGGTTTGCCCGTCAGTCTGTCGTTGCTCCCGTTACCATCCAATGGGATAAGAAATCTGTGGAAGAAGGCGGAAAAGTGGTTATCAGGGCATACGATCCATACAACAAGAAAGGCATCTGGACCGCCAAAGCATCCGACAACACAGAATACACGGGAGCAGAAGTCACTTCGGAAGGATTCCAGATATACGGCTTGAATCCATACCACTACTATTCTGCTGGTATCGCCAGCTATCTGAGCAACAACCAAGCCATGCAGGATGCCTGGGACGTATGGAACAACCACATGCCTGTAAACATGAACGCTGGTGACATCGTTGGATTCAAGTATTTCGGATTCGGCGGTCTCAGCAAAGCACAGAAAGGATTGCAACCTTTTGAGGGAACAAAAAAAGGAAACGGCACCCAACTTAATATCTTTGTGAAGGCAAAAACGCAAAAGAGCTTCAAAATCAAAGTAATGATGGATGGTCCATGGGCAAACAAGACATGGAAAGGCAAATTGCTTGGTGAGCTAACGGTTCCTGCCCAGACTTCAGCGCAGGGAATCCAAAAGTTGACACTGGACGTAGCAGACAAGGTAGATGGTATCGGCAAGAAACATGCCATCTATCTCATCGCCGAAGGTGAGGGCAAGCAACTTTGCGAACTGGAGGGCCTCGGATTCACCAAGAAGGGCGAGAACATGGAATGCCCAATATCGCCTACCATCGAAATCAAGATGAACGGCAGAAAACTGGATGTTCCTACCATTCCAACGAGAATGACCAATGAGAATGGCAACTTCGGTTACAATGAGTATGATGTCATCGCCTCTTTGCAAACAGGCGAGAAGAGCGCACCACGCATCACTGCATCATCCGACAACAAGGAGGTGGAGATAGAGATTCTTCAGCCTAAGACCTTGCAAGACAAGGCTTATGTGAAATGCACCTACAAGGGCATCAGCAAGAATTACACCATCCACATCAAATAATACATTCAATACATTCTAAAAAAACGCTTCGCACTTTGTTTGGTGCGAAGCGTTTTTTGGATTTGATAACCATCACAAAGCCACCACGAGGCTGTGCATTGATATAATCTTTCATACCCCTAACCTTACGGTATGAAATTTTCCAAGGATTTTTTGCCGTTCCGCTATCCTCGAACAAAACAACACGTGAGTTTTGCTTTGTCAGAGAAGATAAATTCAGGGCCAGTTTCTGGGATTCATCCTTGCCATTAATGCCAGCCACATACCAGGTGCTTCCCTTTCTGCGAGCCATCACGACACTTTCGCCCGGATAACCACTGAGCAATCGCGTCTCATCCCATGCAGTCGGCATGTTCGAGATAAAATCCTGCACTTCCTTTGGCTGGGCAAGATAACTCTCCGGCTTATCAGCCCAATGCATCAAAGCCGACTCGAACAAGATTGGCAAAGCCAACTCATGAGCATGGGTAGTGATATGCGGATGCTGAGAATCAGAAAAGGTGCAAGGCGTATAATCCATCGAGCCCACGATGCCGCGGGTAAATGGCAAGGTAGCATTATGGCAAGCAGCCTTTTTTGTCAGCACAGATTCATTATTATACCATTCCGCTCCATACACACCCTCGGTAGAGAGCAGGTTGGGATAAGTGCGCTGCCAGCCGCGGGGAACAGTAGCACCATGAAAGTTAACCGTAAGATGATGGCGTGCCGCACACTCCAATAGGTCGATGCAATACTCCATCGTTTCCTGTTTATCGCCAGCAAAGAAGTCAATCTTCACTCCAGCTACGCCCATTTTCTCCAACCAGGCAAACTCCTTCTCCCTGTTTTCCGGAGCATTCAGTCTATTGTGAGGACCTGGTGCACCCCAAGCCTTAATCCATGCAGTAGAAGAATTATACCAAAGCAAAGGCTTCACACCCCTATCCTTAGCATATTTCAAAGCCTCCTCGATGGTGGCTCCATTCTTCATCTCATCCCATTCTGCATCAATCAATACGTATGGCAGATGCAAGGTCTTCGCCATATCTACATACTTTTTAATGATATTCAAGTCGTTTGAGCCATGGTTGTAAGCCCAATAAATCCAGCTTACACTTCCCGGTTTAATCCATGAAGTATCTTTCAGACGACAAGGGGCACTGACATCAGTTACCAGGGTCGAAGCTATCAGATCCTGCTTCTTTCCAATGACAACCACTCGCCAGGGAGATTTCCAATTACCCGAATAATGCTGTGTGTTTTCATCCAGGAACACATGATAGTCCTCCGGATTCTGCCCATTCTTCAAGGAAGAGGCACTGTTGATTCGTTCTATACCAGCTTCAGTAATAAGAGAGTACACACCATTCTGCTCAAGCAGACAAGGATAGCCCCAATGTTGTTTTCCACCTTTACCGGTAGTGGATAAAGGGAAGAAATTCTCATAAGACTCCGTCCATTCCTGAAACCACCGGCGCGTGCCTTCACTGATATGATAAGTAGTCAAATCCTGCTTGATTGACGTATGCTGCAAACCCTCCAACTCATAACGGAAGGCAACGCCATCGTTATAAAGTCGAACCACCATGCGCAACGGGCGCTGCAGATCATCCTCAAAGGTATAAACTATTTCATTCGCCTCGTTCTTGCATTCACTCTTCTTTCCCATGAGCATCTGATAATGCTCCGAAATATACTTGGGTTTGGAAATGTCTTTCAAGACTAGATTTCTTCCTCCACCATCACTGGTATTCAAACCATAACCGGTAATATGAAGCACCTGGCTTTCCTTATTTCCTTTACAGGCATCGCGATAAGCTACCTCAAAAACCTTCACCTTATTTTCCTCACCCTCAGCCTTCCATTCAATCTTTCCATTGGGAGAAGAGAAAGTTTCCCGCAGATTCTGCGCAAAAGCTGCGCCCTGCATGGCAAGCAGCCATACAATCATCAGTAACGGCTTTCTGAAAGCCAAGATTTTCGTTGTATTCATCATTATGATTGTTTATTCGTTTAACGCTACAAAATTACGAATAAACAATCATAATGACTTATTTTAGTGTTTCAAAAACTTTACTCAGAGTATCTTGCCGCATATTCTGTAGGCGACATACCGAAATATTTCTTAAATGCAGTGGAGAAATGACTGTTATTGGCAAATCCCACCATATATGAAACCTGCGTAATGTTGATTTTATGCTCTCTTATCAATCGGGCAGCCTCATTGAGACGGATGTTTCTCAAGAACTCGCTAGTAGGAACACCCGTCATCTCCTTCAACTTACGATGCAGCTGGGTGCGGCTTACACCCACCTCATCACACATCTTCTCTACATTGAAGTCAGAATCGCCCATGTTCTCGTTCACCACCTTCATGATACGTTCCATCAGCTCCTCGTCGTTGCCTTTCACCTCTATCTTCTCCACCTTGTCGTCCTGCTTCAGAACTCCAGAGAACTTACCTTTCAGGCGACGTACATTGTCGATGAGATTGTCTATCGTGAGATGAAGTTCCTCCAGGCTGAACGGTTTTGCCAGATAAGCATCAGCACCCAGTTTGATGCCCTCCAGACGGTCACTGATTTCCGATTTGGAAGTAAGCATGATAACAGGCACATGGCTGATATTGGCATTACCCTTGATGTTTTTAAGGAGCGTGATACCATCCATCTCAGGCATTACCACATCGCTTACCACCAGGTCGAAATCACCAGAAAGCAACTGCTTCAATGCCGCCTTGCCATTGTTGCAGATTACAAAGCGATACCAATCGCTCAGTTCCTGCTTGATGTAACGGCATATCTCGATATCATCATCCACGAGCAGGATTTTACAGTTTCTGTTAGCTGCACTTCTCCGCTGTTTCATTCCGATATCCACGTATTCCGAATAAATCTGGTTATTCTTAAGATGCTCTTTACCCAAAGGCAATTCTATGATGAAACAGGCACCGCTCTTTCCATCCTCACGGTTGCGTGCAGTCACATCGCCTCCATGAAGCCTTACGATGGCCCGGCACAGATTCAAGCCGATGCCCGAACCACCCAGATGCATATCAGCCGAATTCTTTCCCTGATAGAAGCGTTCAAACAGGTTCTTGGCATCATCGTTCTTTCCCAATCCCTTGCCGCTATCAATCACATACAGGAGCACCTTCTCTGCCTGCTTTTCTATGCGGAAGATGATTTCGCCGCCATTAGGCGTATATTTAAAGGCATTAGACAGCAGATTGGCTATCGCCTTATCCAGCTTGTTGCGGTCTATCCATGCATTCACAGGCGTCTCCGGCATCTCCAGCCTGATATTAATACCACGCAGGTTGGCATTATAGGTGAAGAACGAAACCAAACCCTGCGAAAACTCCACCAGGTTGGTTTCCCTGCACGAGAGGTTCATCTGATGCTTGTCCAGGCGTCTTTTGTCGAGAATCTGATTCACCAGGGTGAGCAGACGCTGTGCGTTTCGGTCGATGGTATCAATATCCGCCTGATATTCCTCAGCATTTCCCAATTGCTCCTTCAATTTCTTCAGAGGCTCCATAATCAGAGTAAGCGGCGAACGGATATCGTGGGTGGCATTGATGAGGAACTGCATCTTAGCCTCTTCAAGATCTCTTTTTTTCTTGTGCAGATAGATAAAGATGACAGCAGCCATAAAGCCGAGAACCAGGCTCAGATAGATAAGCTTAGCCCAAACTGTGAGATACCAAGGTGCCAGCACATCCAGGTTGATCACCTTATTATATATAGAGTACTTACCGTTGCAATAGGTACGCACCTCTATACGATAATGTCCATACGACAAACCTGTGAAGTTGAAGCTATTGTCTCCAGCCGCATTGCTGATCCATTTGCCCCCGTTGATGCGATACTGGAACACGATGTTACCCACGCTCTGATAATCAAGCTGGGAGAAGCTGAGCACTATCGACTTGAAATCAGACGGAACACTCAGATTATCTCCAATAAACGGAGCCATCTTTCCATCAAGCAACACACCCGACAGATAAATGGCGGACGTTTTCTCATCATAATTCTTTACCTGAGAAGGCCTAAAATAAGTCAATCCTACGGAGTTTCCATAACAGATAACCCCATCAGATGTAGAACCTACTACTCCAGCCAGATATTCCTTGGTCAAGAGTCCGTTTCCCTTTTCAAAAGAGAAAAACGACTTAGCTTTACTATCATAACACCAGATACCCTGCGCAGTACTCATCCATAGGTTTCCCTTGGCATCCTTCTTCAGCGAATAAATTCTCAATCCGCTAATACTCTCGGAATGAGGCCAAGGGGTAGTCTGCTGTTTTTTCCTGTCATAGAGATAAAGCCCCATCTCTGTGGCAATAGCAATCTTACCATCCGACAGTTCTAATGTAGAATAGCACGTTTTACCCTCTAACAAAGGCCGAGAAAGAATGATGTCAAAATATCCGGTTTTGGTATCCATGCACGACACACCATTGGCTGTTGCACACCAGAGCCATCCCCGGGAATCTAACCTGATCTCCGATATCCAGTTATTGCAAATGGTTTTGTGTGGACGCTTATCATCCATCAGATATTGCGTCATCTTGCCACTCTTTCTATTCCATACATAAAGTCCGTTGCCCGGGCTCGTAAAATAAATATTACCAGCAGCATCTACCTGCATACCATCTAGAGAAAGTCCATTGGCAGGCAGCAACAACCGGTAAGTCTGATGCTTCCAATCATACTCATAAATGCCATCACGGCCATATACATAAACATTCTTCCGAAAATCCGAGTACACTTTGATTGGTCCTGCAGGACTTTGCAGTAGCTTGGTATTGCCCGTCTTCTCATCCAAGAGATACAACCCATGATTTTTGACCACAAAAAGCATCAATCCGTCAGCAACTCCCACTACAGACGAAATGGTTTCCATACCCCCCCCAATTCATCCAAAGAAACCGGATGGAACACATTCTTATCATTATTCGACAAGAAAAGTCCTTTCATATAGCATCCATACCACTGATTACCATCTCTATCTATCAGCAAATCGCTGATATGCGCATTATCAAAGATAAACGATTGGTTATTCAACTCCACCCGATAAGCCTTTCTGCTTCCATGCGGTATCTTGAAAGTTCCATCTCCCGAAGTACCCAACCATAAATTGCCATACTTATCCAAGGTAGCAGCACTGATATATCCTGCTCCCTGATGAGCTGAAAAATCGAAATCGTAGCGTGAGAAGCTATCCGAGGCATAATCATAGCGCATAATGCCGCCCGTATGCGCCACAAAGAACCCCTTCTTGTCTGTGGCATATAATTTACGGATGCCAAACAGATCTTTAGGTTCATATACACTTACCAGTTTGATAGACTTGCCATCGTATTTATATTTTCTCAACACCTTTGTATGATTAGCCTGCCACAGATATCCCTCATCATCGAAGAACAGCATACCAAAGAAATCATCCACTGAATTTGCAGATTTCCTTGAAAGGCGAGTAACTTTACCTGTAGTCATATCCAACCTATAGGCACCATACCCGGATGTACCTATCAGGAGATTATGCTTTCTATCCTCAATAAGAGAACTTACTCTTATCTTCTCATCTTTCTTTTCCAATACGATATGCTGGAAACTATTGGTAAGATAGGAATATTTATAGAGTCCACGATTTGTTGCCACAAAGAGGAACTCTTTGCTGTAAGGATAGAGTTTTACGATATCATTGTCCTGAATGGTTGTCGTATCGGCAGGATTGCAAAGATAGGTACTGAATTTATAGCCGTCAAAACGATTCAGTCCATAATTCGTACCCACCCAAATGAAACCATACTTATCCTGTATGATACATCGAATCAGGCTACTCGACATGTCGTTGGATGTATAAAGTCGTCCAGAGCTAGCATGAGAGAAGCTTGTCAACATTTGCACGAGGCAAAGAACTCCAAAAAGTAAAAAACGCTTCATAGGTTTATGATTGAATATATATAATTGTTATTTACATGATTATTGAATGATGCAAAATTATATAATTTCTGCTAGAAAAAAGAATGAAAGCCCAAGAATTTGCATCCTTTACCTGTTTTTTTACTCAAAAAGTTACAAGAGATAAAGTTTATTATACGATATACTCAAAAAGAGGATGCGTCATAAGTTTATGATTCACCCTCTTCTTGTCGTTGGAAGAGACAGGATATGTCGTTGGAAGAGACAGGATAAGTTGTTGGAAGAGACAGGATAAGTTGTTGGAAGAGATAGGATATGTTGTTGAGACAATCAGTATCTCCGGTCGCACAACAGCTGTTGTGCGCTTGCATAACAGCTGATATGCGCATGCACAACAGCTGTTGTGCATGCGGTGACCAACTGTTATGCACCAACTATTATCCAGTTTATTATTTTTTGATTACCTTTCTGGAAACCTTCTTACCATTGGCAAACAGAATCTGCTCTATAACCAAGCCCTTAGTCTGTGCGCTGATGCGCTGACCCGACAAATTGTAGGTTATGATATTCGCTTTTCCGAAGGCATCGATTGTACAATCAGTGATACCCGTACTGGTATCCGCCTTTTTAATCTTCACATTGCCAAGAATAACCGCAGCCCAACCAGAAGACATGGTGAAATAAAGTTCATAGTCACCTTCTTTTTCTACAGTGAAGTTCAAGAAGTGAGCCAGAGAACCTTTCACCACCTGATTGGCATTCTCCTTCAAGTTACCTTCCGAATCCAAGTTCTGTTCCAACAAGACAGAATTATTGTCGCTTATGCCAGCAATGCCAGCATCAAAGGTCACTGCCCCATTCTCGGAACCATCATTCCAATAAGAAGAGTTGAAAGAAAGCTGGTATTTGCCAGGAATCAAGTGCAGACGATGCCCATCATACAAGCCATAAGAGAGCTTGCATTGGTCAAAGTCACGAGCACTGAGATAGAATCCTGTATTGAAATCACCACCAGCCACGAAATCCTTGATACGAGCACCACCCGTATTGGCAGCGCCGTTCGCTTTCTCATCGCTGCGGCTCCCACCATTCATGCTATTGATGCGCTTCCACCCAGCAGGCACGCCTTCACCTACGTTGATGACCTCGTCTTCCCAATTGTCAGAGAACAATACCTCACCCTTAGCCTCGCTAGAATCTTCATTATCAGGAAGATCGAGCTTATACTGCTTGAAGAAGTTCCAAAGCTCGCGGGTAGAATAGACTGCATTAGGATCATCCGAATGCCAATGTCCCTTACCATCAATGGCGATGAGAGTAACCTCCGTACCATCCACCTTATTAATATAGCGAGTACGAGTGGCGGCAGCATAACTCATGGTTGCTGGATAAGGGCGAATCACCTCCGGATTATCCACATCACAATCTTCATAAGCAGCCCACTTCTTGACATAATCGTCAATCCTACCATAGCCACCAGCGGCATGGTTTGGATCGCCACCCCATTTCACGACATCATCTCCCGTGCCATGGATGTGCATAATAGGCACATGGCGTGGAGCCACAGGCTCACGATAATCGACAGGAATACCACTCACAGGACCAAAGGCTGCAACTACAGTTCCCAATTTGGTCATACAATGATAAGTCATCATTCCGCCCATAGAGAAGCCAGAAATATAGATGCGATTCTTGTCTACCTTATATTTCTTCTGCATGGTCTTCATGATGGTTTCGATAAACTTGACATCGCCAGAGCCAGAGATGTCCCAGGCATTACCGTTTCCCTGAGGATAAACCACCAAAATCTTTGCCGTATCTGCCACCTCGTTCCAATGAGTCTGTCCCATCTGAAAGTCAGGGTTTTGATTAAAACCATGCAAAGAGATGACCATCGGAGCCTTCTCGGGTAAGTTGGTTGGTACATAGACCAACATTTCTCGTGTAGATGTACCCACTTTTACAGTCTGCTTCACTGCCTTCTGCGTATAGGAATGCTCAACAGCAGCTACCACTTGCATGCACAAGGTAAAAAGCAAGCACATCAAGAAAGTTGTTCTTTTCATTTTAAGTTATAATTATCAGTTATACGATTATCTGTTGTTATAATTGTCTGTTGTTATGACACAAAAAAAAATCGGCAAAGTATCTGCTGGATTCAACAAATACTTTGCCGAACATCTGAACTAGGGACTACTCCCTAGTTACACAAAAGGAGTAGAATTTCTGCCATTACTTATTCATTACTTTAACAACCTTACCACTCTGGAGCTTCTTGATAACAAGGCCCTTGGCGTTGGCTGAAACCTTAGCACCAGCAGCGTTGAATGTTGCAACCACTGCATCATTTGCTACATTAACGTTCTTGATACCAGTTGCTCCACCTCCGAGTTCCTCTGGAAGGGTATTGTAAAGGTAGATTGAAGAAATAAGGATAGTACCGCCCCATGGAGCCTTGATAGTAACCAAGTGGGCAAAATCATCAGCTGCAGGTTCTTCACCAGGTACAGTACGAACCAAATCTTTCTTCAAATCAAGAACAATAGCACCTGTATTTTCATCAAAAGCTTTGTTATTGATTTCAATCATACCTCCATTAGCCTGTTGACCACCATCAACGGTACGGTTGAACATGAAACGAGGTTTGGCAACTTCACCTTTATCGTTTATGGAACCTTCACCATAAACTACCATGTAATGATAGTCTGACAAGTCGGCATAGATATTTGGAGCCACAGTAGATGTACCTACGATAACAGAACCTGGGGCATTTGGATTCTCTGCACCCACAGTCCAATCCATATAAACCTTCTCATCAGTTGGTTGTGCATCCTTTGTGAATCCATCCCAAATGTGGAACATGTCCTTAGTCAATTCAACACCCTCATCTGCACTCTCTTCCTGTGCAGAAGCTGAACCAAAACCAGCGAACAATGCAATGGCAACCATTGCTAAACTCTTAATTGTTGTGTTCATAATTGTAAAAAATTAAAATTGTTATTAATAACTAGTTATTTATAAATCTTCTCCGTATAGGTTTTGCCGCTACGAAGATAAACTTTCTTGATACTGACACCCTGCTTGGCTGCAGATAAGCGCATGCCCTGCAAGTCGTAATACTCTACATGGTCTATCAGGTCGGCATCGGTGGTTACACCGGCGATACCCGTCAAGGCACCCTTGTAGTTCAGGCGGACGCAATCGAGCACAGCTCTCTTTCCGCTCACATAGTTAACCGTCATATTTCCCTTGACATCAGCGATGTCCATGTCAAACTCCACTTCTGACCATTCCTTGCTGGAAGTAGCATTCTTTGGCAGTGTAACCTGCTTGGTCTGATTACCGCAGATAACCTTGACAACAGCATCACCCATGGAAGCCTGATAACGGATAGCCACCTTGTAATTACCCGGCTTGGTAACAGGAATGTAGCCACGAACGGAAGCCCCCTTCTGGGTACCCAGGTTCAAGCAGCCCTGACCATAGTATCCACGGAAACCGTTGTTCCAAGCATTGCCATAGCAACCAGCTACGTTCTTGTAGTCGAAGTTCTCAAACTCATACTGCATCTCTCCATCGTATGCCTCAGGCACAGCTGGCATCTCGATAACAGAAGGGGTAACATCAGAATCCTTCAACTTGCCCGATGTAGAAGTACCCTTACAATTGATGGTCAACTCCAAAGGACCGTTGTGCTTCACATAAACGATGAACTGAGAGTTCTTCCATTCGCTGGTAACAGTACTTGCAGAGTGGCTGGCATTATCCTTCCAAGAGAAGGTTGGTTCTGCCGTGGCACCCACTACGGTGATGGTATCCACCTGCTGAGCATACTCTGGGAGGTTGGCATCATCAGCCAAAGCAGGATTTCCCTGTGCATAGCGCTTGCCATCTTCCAAACGATAGTTCTGCATGTAGAGGCTCAACTTATCTGAGTTCTCACGCATAAATACCAATGAGTAAGGAGCCAGGTTCATCTTGATCTGGCGACAAGTGTTGTAAGCAGGTTTCAGTGTACCCTTGGCACTACGCTTAGTTGCTGGGAAATCACGATAGAACGTCTGTCCATGCAAAGGAGTTGCGAGGTTCACATGCTTCTCATCATACTGATATGGATTGTAGCAAACCCAAGCATTCTCATGACGAGCAGCATAGATATCACCTGTATACTCCTGCTTGAAGAGCTTGTTGAGATAAGCCTTCTTGCTATTTACATTGTTCCAAGTGCTGTTGCTGGCATAATCCTTGGCTGTAACGGCAACGGTTAGTTTCTTAGCCTCATCATCCAAGAGGTCGTAAACTACAGGAATGGCAGGATAGCGACCTGTGCTCTTCAACCACCAACGGTTATTGAGAGGAGCATTCTCAGCATTCCACTGAGTGCCACCATAGTCTTGCTCATTACGATAAACTCCATCATACAAACCCTGAGGAGAAACGTATGGTTCCATCTCGTTCTTACTTGAGTTAATATCTTTAGGAGTTACATCATTCTTCACACAGATTTTGGTGCGTTCTATCACCTCACTGCGGGTAGGAATACGGATAGTTCCATCAAGAATCTTGCGGAACATATCAATGTTGATGTTCTTGAAGTGAGGGAACCAGCCCCAGTTGCGATGTGTATAGCCATCAGCTGTCTTTGTGGTTGCTATCTCACGAGAATCCTCCAATGGAATGGTCTCAGGACCATCAATCACAGTCTCACCAGTCAAAGCCACATGCTCCAAGATAGGAATGGCACCACAAGCCTTCGGGAAGTCGTTGAAGTAATTAGACAAAGTTTTGCCGTTAGAATCTTTAATCTCATTACCATTTTCATCCACCTTGGTGGTCTCCTCAAACCATCCGCAGGCATCGAAACGGATACCATACTGTCCGGCATATCCACCAAGATAAGCACCGAGACAGTTGCTCTCAATATCGAAGAAACCATTCTTCATGGTGTACTTCTCGCAGCAGATGAAGTGATCCTTGTCTTCTGTCAAGAGGCGGTTCATCTCCGCATTACGCTTCATGTAAGCCACAGGCATCATGTTGGCAGAATAAACAGACTGGGTGAAGCTCACTACCAAATAGCCACCATACTGATGACAGAGTTTCATAATCTTAGTAAAGAGATCCAAACGAGTCAAGAAAGAAGGATTGGTTACCGTTCCATTCTCACGCTCGCGCGTCTCTCCAAATCCCCAGAACTGCTCAGCGAAATTCCAACCCAAAAAGTTAGGATATTGCTTGAAGTATCGCTCGTAGATTTCCATGTCGTCATCGGCGAAGGCACTGCAAGCACCACTGGCACACTGAATCATGGTCCAGACACGGTTCTCGGCGCATACCTTCATCCAGGAGTCGCATACCTTCTCGCCATCAGGACAGGTAGCCTCGGTGGCAGAGAGCGAGAGGTTGAATATCACGTAAGGCTTGATGTCTTCCGGTACCATATTGATGATGGCTTGCGGATTCGGAGAATTCCATGTGTCGATATGGATAATCCATGCCGGCTGGGATGGCGAGATAACTCTTCGCAGGGCAGGCCCGTCATGAGCCTGCGCCACTGCGAATGTCAGTATCCCAAAAATAAATATAAATAATCTTCTTACCATTTTATTTCTGTTTTCTGAAGTCCATTAACCACACCCACGTAAGTAGGTAGGCGATTGAAATGATTCCACAATCCTACACCCGTAGTGCCCTGATTGATAGTAGAGAAAGATACCCCATAGAGTTTGTCGCCCAACACATCCTGTGCCTTGTTCAGGATATAGGCATAGAGTTCAGCCATTCCCTTGTAATCCTCGAATGTAGCCATGCTCTGATCGGCTACTGTTCCGTTGGCATCAGCCAGGTATACGTTCATATCAGAAAGACGAATCTCCAGACCTGATGCTTTCAGCGTAGCAAGAAGATTGTCGATATTCGCCTTAGCTTCTGCCACAGAACTGCTATTGTATGGCACGTCGAGCTTCACATCGATGCCTTCAATCTGTGCACCAGCTTCATTCCACTGCCTGATGTAGTTGATGGCAGCCTCGGTCTTCTCGGCATCCGTCAGCAGATTTTCTTCACTGTAGAACAGTTTGGCATCTGCCTTCTTTGAATGGATTTCCTTGCATACATCAGCCACCCAGTTCTCATCCAGATAGTCGTTAGGATAGAATTCATCAGTAGCTCCCATGTTCTCTGAAGACTTCAGAGAGTAGAAGAGATCTTCTATCAGGTTAGAAGCCACATTCCATGCCTGCACCTTGTCTCCATAGTTCTGCATAACGGAATCAACGTAAGCAAACATAGCCTTCTTTACATCAGCAGCCTTCTCTTCTACAGGACGAGGTTTATAATAACCCGGCTTCTGATATGGAGCGTAAATATCAATATTGTCAACATACACCTGCTGAGGAACAGCTGCCTGACCAATTACCAGAGAAATATTGGAAGATTTCATATCATCTGCATCAAAGGCCTCAGTAAAGTCAATCTTTGACAAATCCACCATGAATGTTTCCCAAGTCTTAGCCTTGGTAGGAACACCGAAGTTTCTCAGTTCCTTGGCTTTGTCACCCACCTTTACTCTGATAACCACATTCTTCTTGACATTTGATGAATAATAATCAAAGGAGATGGTCTTGATAGTAGACAGCGAAGCTCCTTCAGGTAGATTCACTGGGAACTCGATGAACTTGGCAGCCTTCTTGTTGAAGAGCGACTTTCCGTTTTTTCCTGTCGGATCCTTTGCCACTTTGGAATTCGTGTCAGTTCCGAAGACATCACCGATGGCACTGCTTTCGAAATCAAACTTCTGATGGAGATCCACATTCTCACCATCTACCCAAATATCCTTAGTTGCCTCTTTCATCACGGTCAAATTCCATGCGTTAGGTGCAAAAAGGGAAGCTGTAGGAACGAGTCCTGCGGCAATAGCAGCACCAACTTCATCTTTTGAAGCATCGGCACTGACCGTACCATCATCAGCAACCACAGCAGCATGGGAGAAGCCATCTACGACATTCACTTCATTGAAGTTGGCCAAAACGGTACTAAAGCTAGTATTGGCAGCTTTCAAATCTGCAATGGTCAAGTTAGCTCCCAGCTTCATACCCGTATAGTTCTTCAGAACTTCATAACCTCTGGTAAGGTCAGCCATCGCAACGCTTTCAGGCTTATTGCCGGCAGCGTAGCTTGTATCGAAGTCCTCCGCACAACCAGTGAGCAGCATGGAAGCTGCTGCACTGGCCAAGAGGATATTATGTATTTTTTTCATAATTCTGATATCAAATTAAAAATGTTCTTACCGCTCAGGAGTGAAAGTCTGGAATCCAATACCACGATTGCGGACCACCATGGTATCTGTGGTTTCAACCGTACCCAAGGCATCGCTCTTGATGTTGTAGTTCAAATAGAGTGTGTTGCGTTTAAACTCGCCCAAAAGCTGGTCGTTCTTGACAAACTTACCATTACCCGAAACCTGAACTCCGTCACTACCGGAAGAGATGGTGCAATCATCACCGTTGAAGGTCATCAGCACGTTCACCTGATGGCTTTTGCCACTAGCATCCTTCACTTCCACAGTCATCTGTGCCTTGTACAAGCCTTTGGTCACCACCTTGATTACCTCAGCCTTCTCAATATATGGATAAGCACGGTGAGATTCCTTGCCGTTGCTCACATCCTTACCCTTGCGAAGATAAGTGGCAGTCCAAGGATTGACGAACTTCACAAGGCAGAATGTAGTATTCTTCGACTCCAGCACCTTGTCAACTCCCTGAGCCTTGGTCAGCTTCACAGGAATTACGTAGCCCTGCTCATAGCTCTTGTCATCGTTGAAGAACGCATCAGTAAGCTTCACTCTTACGCCTCCCATCTGCTGTCCCTTGGCAATGACAAACTGGTTAGGGTTCTCTATCTCATAGTAAGTGGATGGCATCATCTGGATGGCAGCGCCATTGATTTTATAGCCATCACAAAGACTGGCATCAGATATATAATCCACGGTAACGTCATTGTTGTTGCCATAACCACCGGCACAGTAGGCCTTGATGTTGATGATGTGGTTGTTATCGTCGGTAAGGTCAGCTTCCTGATCCTCACCCAGCTCCACGGTGCGCACATAACCAGCATTGGCAAAATAGACAGCAGTTTCTCCGTCATATCCAAATTCCTTGTTACCGCTCTCGCAGGAAGCGGTCATCAACAAAGTCATGGCAGCAATGCCTATTGTATTTAATAACTTAAAACTTTTCATTTTCATTATCATTTTTAACTGGTTTATTTCCATCCCTTGTTCTGATGGAGATTAGAGTACTTCAATGCTTCTGAATATGGAATATAACCATAGTTCATATAGCTATCGAAATGGCGCTCTTCTACATTTGGCAAGATGGTAAACGTATCGTTGTTCCAATCGATGCCCTGTACAGAAGTAAGCTTGTCCAACTGGTTCCAGCGGCGCAAATCCCAGAAGCGGAATCCCTCGAAGCAAAGCTCCAGGCGGCGCTCGTTGCGAATCAGCTCACGCATCTTAGCCTGGTCGCCCGCACACTCGTCGAGATAAGTATCATCTGTCAAACCTGCACGGTGGCGGATTGCCTTGATCACATCGTATGCTGAGTAAGCATGTGTGCCAGGGTTCTTAGGTCCCCAAGCCTCATTGGCAGCCTCAGCATAATCGAGGAAGAACTCGGTGAAACGTGCCTTGCAGCTATACTTGGTTACCTTAGATGTGCTGCTAGGATTACAGTTGGCAGTCATGCGCAACATCTTCTTCATATAGTAACCGGTGCGGGTAGAAGCATCACGGCGGCCGATACCGTCATCGCCCGAAGAACTACCCGTCTTGATTACCTTGTTTTCAACTCCCGCTGTGGCTCCATTATAGATAATGTATTTAGCCAGACGAGGGTCACGGTTGGCGTATGGATTACTCTCATCATATTCACTGCGTGCATCGGTGATAGGATAACCCTTGGCATCAGGGAAGGCATCTACCAGATTCTGGGTAGGATTGGTTCTGCCGTTTCCGTAGAGTGATGGAGGGAAATTGTTCTTCTCGTCATCAATCTCTTCTGCATTTCTGGTACTGCGCCAGATGATTTCAGGAGGATTGGAACCATTCTTCAAGTTTTTCATCTCATCATCGTTGTCGTAGTAGGTAAGACCTGTTTTAGGCAAACCAGATGGACCGCCTACATAGTCAACCACCTCGGCAGCTGCATCTGCAGCCTGTGCCCAGGTTACATTGTTCTGGGCAGGATCCTGGAAGGCTGGACTTGCAGCGAGCAGCAGGGTACGAGCCTTGATGGCACGCAGAATCAGTCCGTTAATCAGCTGGCGTGCATTCTCGCCCATCACCTTATTATATATACCCATCTTGCCATCCTTGACAGATGTTACCTCAGGCACATTCAGGATATCATCATACTTGGCTGGCACCTTGTCGTCGCTTGTCACTGGCTCATAATCCATAGGCAACAGCTTGTCAGCCTTCTCGATGTTCGCCAGGATGAAATCCACATGCTCCTGGAATGTCTTGCGAGGCTGGTTGAAATCAGCATCCGTACCTACAAATCCGTCAAAGAGCTGTGTGCCGAGCAACTTTCCTTCATTGTCAAATCCGGCATGGGCACGAAGCAGATAATAGGCATGGGTAGCCAGAAGGCCGTATGCCTCACCTGTAAGGCGTCGTTGCATCAGCTTGTTCTCATTGGCATTCTTCAGGAACCCGATGTTCGAAATGTTTGAGTTCAGGAAGATATGCAAATACTGCATGGAAGACAAGTCGTTGTTCCAGCGGCCCGTAGGGTCCCAACTCTGAACGGTCCATGAGCCTGTGGCATACTTAGACCAGTTGGCTCCCTTCTCATTCGTCACGGCATCATCCGTCGCTACATCCGTACCTGTGCCCACCTCGTAGTTTGGCAAGTTACGGTAAGCGGTGAGCACGAAGCCCTTGGCCATGATAGGATCATTCTCCATCTCATTGATGTCCTTCATGTTTTCTGCAGCAGGAGTAAAGACATCATCACATGCTGTCAACAATGCCGCAGAAGCCAATATCATGAATATATTTCTTAATTTCATAATTCTTTATTGTCTAATTTTTCAATATCTAAGATATGATTTCATCAGCCTTTAGAACATCATCTTCAAGCCCAGGTTGTAGAAACGGCACTGTGGTGAACCATAGCTGGTCTCCATATACTTGCGATGCTTGCTGATGGTGAGAAGGCTCTCGCCCAATACGTAAACACTCATACCCTTCACTACCTTGTTCTCAAACCACTCTTTTGGCATATTGTAGGTCAGCTGCACCTTGTTGAGGTTGAAGCAGTCTGTGCTGTAAAGCCAGAAGTTTGAGTTGCGGAAGTTGTTGGTATTGTCCTTGGCTGTCAAACGTGGATAAGTAGCAGTCTCGGCTGTCTCAGGTGTCCAGCGTCCACGAACCACAGAGGTATATTTCTTCTGGTTGTAAATCCAGTCGTTGCTCTTGAATGCCTTGGCACCCATCTGACCGGTACCGGCGATGAAGAGGGTAAACTGCTTCCAGTTCAAGGTGATGTTTACACCATAGAAGAAAGGAGTTGCACTCCATCCATACTTACCCATCACCTGCTGGTCGTTGCTGTCAATCTTGCCGTCGCCGTTGATGTCCTTGTACTTCAGGTCACCAGCCTTGATTTCACCGAAGGTATGGTTTGGCACGAAGTTAGGATCGTCCTTGTCGAGGTTTGCCTTCATGTGGTCTACGTCTTCCTGTGTGAAGAAGCCTTCGCAAACATATCCGCGCATCACGTCGAGAGCCTGACCCTGTGCGTTCATGTAGCTATATTCGTTTTTCTCCTCACGCTTGTTAACCTTTGAGTCGAACACCATACCTGTGAGTCCGAGCTGTGCCTTCACCTTGCCGATGTTCTTCTTGAAGTTTACGGCGAAGTCGAAGCCCTGTCGCAAATCCTCGTTGTAGTTCAGGGAGGTGATGAAAGAACCGTCATTATTCATCCATGAAGGATAGATGGTAGCAGTTCCCGCAGTAAGCAAGCCCGAAGTAAGCTGATGGAAATAGTTCATGTCGAAACTTACGGTTCCGTTGAGGAGTGAGCCCTCCAGACCTACTCTCCATTCCTTACGCTTCACGAAATCAAGACCGTAGTTGCTACCACGCTTAGAGAGTGTGGTGTTAGTTCCGTTGCCACCACCTTCGTTCCAGGTGTACCAGCCACCCTTCACATCATAGTATCCCTGGTAGAGATAATAATCTGAGATATCTATGTCCTGGTTGAGCACAGAGTAAGAAGCGTTCAGCTTCAGATCATCGAAGCAAGGAAGTGCATCCTTGAACCATTTCTCCTGACCGATTCTCCAACCCAGTGTTCCTGATGGAGAAAGAGCGTTGCGATGACCCTCTGCCAACTTGGATGAGTGAACCAGAGCACCGCCAAATTCTGCGTAGTACTTCTGAGCATAATTGTAGGCTGCTCGAAGGGCAAGGTTGGCATTGGTGGTGCGGTGGTAAGAAGAACCCTTTACACCAGATGAGCTCTCATGATTCTCGTCCACGGAATTCGACTTGGAGTAACCCCAGCCAGCCAAAGTAGCATTTACGTTGTGCACACCGCCAAAGGTGTTCTTATAGTCAAACTGAGCACGGAAGGTGGTGTTCTGGTAATATTTGGCTGCACCGATATATTCGGTCGTACTACTTGATTCCTTACCATATTTCTTCAGGTCGATAATCATGTCCTGTCCGTTCACATTTGCCCAGGTAGGCTCGTAAACGGCATAGTCGAGCTTGTAAGCCTCAGAGTAGTTGTTCCAGTAATCGATGCTGAAAGCTGTCTCGAAGCTCAATCCCTTGACCCACTGATCGAAGTCGGCTTTCACACCCACATCAAAGTTGAAGGTACGGGAGTGATTCTTCACGTAGCCGGCAGCAAGCGCATCACCAAAGAAAGTAGACTGGTTATCGTTGTTTCCACCCAGCAGATACTGACCATCGAGCACGTGGAATTTTGAGCCAGCTATCATCTGCTGCAAGGCTGAATTGTTAGCATCCATCATGGAGATTGGCAACAGGCCGGAATACCAGTTAGGACGAACGCTGGTAGCTGTTGACCAGTAGTCCTCAGGACGTCCACGATAGTTGTCCGAGATGTTGATGCCTACATTTACATAAGCCCCCAGCCAGTCGGTGATGGTAGCATCAATGTTAGAACGCACGCGGAAGGAATTGTCCTTGTCCTTCTTGTGCTCGCCAAACTTCACCAGGCTGTTGTTGTAGGTCATGCCCAGGTTGGCATAGTATCTGGCAAATTTGCTACCGCCCTTCACTTCCATCGTAGCATCCGTACGGTTGTTGAACTTGCGCAGGTAGTCACTGCTGTAGAAGTCCATATCCGGATAGCGGTAAGGATTCGTACCTATAGCCGTATTGTAGATCTGCTCCTTAGAGTATTTCAGCGGCTGTGTAGGGTCATCATTGGTCATCGCCTCGTTATAGAGCGACATATACTCAGCCGCACCCAGATATTCAGGATAAGCCTTAGGTGTATAGATGCCCGTATTGACGGTGGCGGCGATGCTCAATGGCTGCACCTTACCACGCTTGGTAGTAATGAGGATTACGCCCTTGGCAGCCTTGGCACCATAGAGTACTACGGCAGAAGCGCCCTTGAGCACGGTAACCTTCTCCACCTCGGTGGCATTGACGGTGCTGGCCTCACGGGGAGCTCCATCTACGAGAACAAGTGCACCCTGTCCCCAAACATTTCCGTTATAACCACTGATGAGCGACTGAAGATCATTGAGTGCATTGGCGCTGTAGTCCTTTTTCAGCAGCTCTTCGACATTCACCTCGCTGACACCGCCCATCAGGTCGGCCTTGGAAACCTGACCGAAAGCCACGTTTACCTTGGTAGTGTCAGCCATTTCCTGGGCGCTTGCCACACCACTGGCGACTAGCATGGAAGCTAGCGCCAATGACATTCTCTTATTAAATATATTATGTTTCATAATAAATTCTCGAATTGTTTAATTATTCCCAACCAGGGTTCTGAGAGAACTCAGGATACATCTTTACATCCTTTCTCAGGAATGGGAACCAGTAATGCTTTGAAGTAAACTTACGGGTAATCAATGGCTCCTCCTTCAGGTTGAGCACGTGATTTTTCTTTGGATCGTCGTAGCGGTCAACATCCTTCTGGTCGGGTGCACGGTCGAAGTAAACAGCCATCTTCTGGGTGTAAGGAGCCTTGTCTATCAGGAGCCAGCGGCGAAGGTCGGTGAAACGGTGTCCCTCGAAAGCCAACTCTACGGCACGCTCACGGCGAAGCTCGCTCATAAAACCATCCAGATTGGTAAGATACTCATCAGCAATATTATCCACATGCGCACGGTTGCGGACGATGTTCACGGCATCCACGGCACTCAGATTGAATGCCTGGCTTGATGCCTTGTAGCCATAACTCTGAGCCACCGACTCGGCATACATCAGATAAACATCAGCCAGACGAATCATACTCAAGAGTACGCGGATCATCTTATTACGTTCACCACCATCATCAAATCGATTACGGTATGGATCACAGAACTTCTTCAGGCAATATCCCGTAAAGCAGTCCTTGGAAGGTGTTGCCGTACGATACTTTCCTCCCGTATAAAGAGAAGCATACTGCACATCTGCATCTTGTCCTGCACTCTTCACACACTTCACACCATCATAGATGAAGAGATCGTAGAAGCGAGGGTCACGGTTCTTGAACGGATATTCCGGATCATAGCCGCTGTCGGCATCCTTCTTCGTGATGTCCTTGATAGGCTTACCATTTGCCATACCGAAGTAATCCACATAGTTGGCTGTAGGATAAACCTTGATACCACCTGCAATAAGGCTGGTAGGACGGTAGTCTGTCACCTGATTCCAGAGCCAGTTGTTGTTACTTGAATTCTCGTAGAAGATAGCCTCCTTCTCACCTGGAATCTTGTATCCCTGATCATAGGTATAGAAGATGTTCATGTAATTTTCATAAGAAGACAGCTGGTAAAGTCCTGTTTCCTTGTTGATCTTCAAAGCCTCGCCGAATGCCTCAGCAGCCTTCTGGCAATACTCCTTATTATATCCGTTAACATTCTTGAAGTCAGGATTCTCCTTGCTTACTTCATTCATCAGCGGCGAACCAGCCCACAGATAATTCTTACCCAGGAAGCAGAGAGCAGCAATCTTGTTAGGACGGAACTTGTTCTTGCCCACTGTCTGCTTACCCACGGTAGTCTTATCCCAATCTACAGGCAACAACTCAACAGCCTTCTTGAAGTCTTCGGCAGCCTTGTCGGCACATGCCTGATAGGTGAGGCGCGGATAGTTGAACACGGCATCAGATGGAATCAGGAAGTCGATATATGGAATACCGCCCCAATACTGCATAATCTGGAAATGGAAGAATGCACGGAAGAAATAGAGCTGACCTGCAATCAGGTTCTTCTCTTCCTGGGTAGCATCTACCAGATTACCCAGATTTTCCAAGCCCAGGTTGGTGGTATAGATTCCCTGCCAGCACATACCCCAGAGACGACCCTTGGAATCGCGGTTCACATCATTACCGCTGTTCAGGTCGATGCCCGAATGGAATGGGGAATACTGCACCTCGTCCCATGCCCAATAGTTTCCCTGGTCGATGGCATTAGTGAGCATACGGGTCTCTGATGGCTGCCAATATTCATCCTCACCATAGTTCCAGCAGCCATGATACCAGGATGTAGAGGCAAGACCAGGGATGTCATTGTAGCACTGCTCCAAGAAACCCTGAAAGTTGGTATAATTCTTATATGGCTCCGTTGGGGCAATATCACTGCCCGGTGCCTTGTCAAGGTAATCAGTACATGATACTGAAGAGAGAGACAGGGCTGCCGCAAACAGCAATGTATATATTTTATTAAACTTTTTCATATTTACGATTCATTTAAAATGTCAGGTCGAAACCTAAGTTAAATCTGCGTACGGTTGGATAAGCTCCATTTGCTGAGTTGCCGCTGAAGTTATTCTCACGGTCATCCGGCATATTGGTCCAGAGCAGCAAGTTGTCACCATTCAGATATACACGGAGTGAATTCAAGTGCATTCGTTTCACCCAAGCACCCCTGAAGGTATAAGCTATCTCGGCATTCTTCAGGCGCAGGAAAGCACCGTCATAGAAGTAGCGTGTACCGGCATTTCCATCGTCTGCCACAGTGGTCCAACGTGGCAAAGACAACTCTCCACCCTGATTGGATGCCGTGAAGTAAGAACCCTCCTTGAAGGCAATGTGGGTTTCACGCTCAAAGGTTGGGAAGTTCACCTCGCGGGTAACATTGGTTACACCATAGAACTGTACCGTTACACTCAAACCCTTCCACTCTGCTCCCAATGTAGTACTGAAGGTATTCTCTGGAATAGAGGTGTACTGATAAGGTGCCTTGTCATCTGCTGTAATCTGACCATCTGCATTGAAGTCGGAAATGATGGCATCACCCGTATATTTCTCAGAATCATGGCTACCAAAAGTTGGTACGGCATAGAGATCATCCCAGTTGCTGATAAAACCATGATCAATGTAACTATGGTTCTGACCGATGGCATAACCCGCCTTGTTCAGATAACTTGCCTGAAGCTTTGGGTCATCAGCAAACTTAATCTCGTTGGTAGCATGGGTCATATTGAAGTTTGCCCATGTACGCAGATTCTTGTTCCATGCCTTGTTCACCTTCAGGCTCAACTCGTAACCCTTGGCATCCACCGAACCAGCATTGGCAACCGTGTAGCTCATACCATAGTAAGAAGGAATGGAACGGGTGGTTAAGAGCACATCGGTACGCTTGTCGCTAAATACATCCAGCGAACCGGTAAGCAATCCACCCAGGAATCCAAAGTCGAAACCCAGGTTGCGCTTCTCTGATGTCTCCCAACGCACGTTAGGGTTTCCGATGCGGGTAAGGCGATATATAGTATAAGGTGAATCATAAGTATTATCACCACCCAGATAGGTCTTACCACCATAGGAATACTGGTCGGAATAGAGATAAGAACCTCCGGTAGAATCATCACCGATGCGACCCCAGGATGCACGCACCTTAAACATATCTACATATTTCCTGATGTTCTTCATGAATGGCTCCTCGGTGATAGTCCAACCGAGAGAAGCTGATGGGAAGAACTTGAAGCGATAGTCGGGACCAAACTTCTCAGAACCGTTGTAGCATCCGTTCAACTCGAGCATGTAGCGCATCGCATAGTTGTATGTGGCACGGAACACCCAGTCTTCACGATAATGCTTGAAAGAAGAACCGCTGGCATATTCGTTGCGGTTGAATACACCCATTGCACCCACTTCATGATTGCCGAACTTGCGGTTCCAGTCGAGCTGAGCCAGATAGTAGAGACGGCGATAAGTGGCACCCGTATTTACCCTACCACCATTGACGGTCCAAGCCACAGACTCATGGTAATCCTCGCTCTGGTCATAGGAAACTGAGCCATCATCAGGGTTAATCCACTTCAGCTGCGGATCCATATACTGGTCGCTGATACCACGCTTCTCCTCTACCATCGTATTGTCAAGAGAAACCTTGGCTACAAACTTCAGACCCTTGGTCAGGAAATCGAGTTTCTGGGTAAGAATAAAGTCGGTGGTAATCTGTGTATTGGTACGATTCTCCACACCGCTTCGGGCAAGACTCATCACAGAGTTAGGACAGTCGGCCTTACGTGGTGCATAGTATCCATAAGTACCATCAGAATAAATAGGACGCATCGCATCTGGAGCTGCATGATAAACAGAAGCCCAATAAGCACTGGAATCACTCGCCTTGTCCCAAGGGAAATGGCGGACACCGTTACTACCGAAAAGGTTGGTAGAGAACTGAGTGGTCTTGGTCAGGTTGAAGTCCAGGTTGGCACGCATGTTAATACGGTTATAGCCGAAACCAGACTTATAGCCACGACCGCTGGTGAAGTCCTTGAACAGGTCACCTTCGTGAGAGAAGTCAATAGCTGCAAAATATTTCACGAGTTTGGTACCTCCCGAAACATCCACGCTGGCATTGTAAGACATGGCTGTGTTGTTGAACAGTTCCTTCTGCCAATCCACGTTAGGATAGCGGTCCCATTCCTCAGCATTAGCAGGGTTACGATACTTGTCAATAATAGCCATTGGCTTGTAAGAACCCCAGGATTTTTCGTCGCTGATGTTCAGCTCGCGCTCTACCACTCTATTCAGAAGACGGAATGTATCGTAAGAATCATATTTCTCAGGCAACTTGGAAACCACCTTCATGGTAGCATTCGCCTTCACGTGTACGGCAGCCTTACCTTCCTTACCACGCTTGGTAGTAATGAGGATGACACCATTACCACCCTTCACACCATAAACGGCAGTGGCAGAAGCATCCTTCAATACGGAGATGCTCTCTACTGAAGAAAGGTCAACGGTGTTCATGGCACGCTCCACACCATCCACGAGAACGAGAGGGTCGTTGGAACCGTTGATAGAAGTCTGCGTACGGATCACGATCTTAGGATCTTCCTCACCTGGCATACCCGTAGAAGAGAAAGTAACGACACCTGGAAGATTACCTGTCAGTGCCTGACCCAAAGAAGAAACTCCGGCATGACGATTCAAGGTTTTCGCATCTGTCTGTGCAATAGAGCCGACAACAGAGGCTTTCTTCTGCTGACCATAACCAACCACTACTACCTCGCCCAATGTATTGTCATCAGTCAAGGTAATTTTAAACTGTCTTTTCTTACCTACTTTAATCGTTTTAGATTCCATACCGATATAGGTAATGACAAGGGATGAATTTTCAGAAGGTACTGCAATCTGAAAGTTACCATCCATGTCGGAGATGACACCCGAAGTGGCATCACCCTTCACTTTCACAGTAGCACCAATCAGTGGCTCTCCTGTGCCGTCAACAATACTACCCTTCACGGTAATCTTCTGGGCTTGTGCGTTCAAGCTGCAGAAGGCTCCCACGAGGCATAGAGCTGCTGTCCGTTTAAATGTAAACACTTGTTCAATCATGTTGTATCATTTTAATTAAGTTTGTTTCTAGGTGTTATTACTTCTTGGTTAAAGAACACGGCTGCAAAGGTAGAAAACTGTCATGAGAACGTATTTTCTTGATGTTCCAATTGTTTCATCTCTTGTTACAGCACACCGTAACTAACACATTTTCTGCATTTTAAGATAAACTAAAAAAAAGAAACATGTTATAACACAAAAAAATGGCGCATATCACTATGCACCATTCTCGTGAACAATTTAACCTGTTTCACAACAGTCTTGCAGTTCATCAATATGAACTGTTTTTCTTTATATAAAAGCATAAATCTAAAAATAAATATCTTATGATTATATATACTGCAAAATTACTACAAAACTCAAAAATACTGTTTGGCAGATGTTCCAAAATATTTGCATGATAACACATAATAAAGAAAAAGACCCAAAAATAAAAAGATGACCTCACGTTTTGCGAGGCCATCTTTCACATTTAACAATCTATCTCATATATTTTATCTCAAAACCACCTTCTTGCCATTATGGATATAGATACCCTTGGTTGGGTGTTCTACCCGCTGACCCTGAAGCGTGTACCAGCCGGAGTTCTCTTTGGTCTCCTGACCGCTGATATGCTCAGCACTCTCAACCTGCCCGATGCCCGTAGTACCATCGTTCCAACCACCATCGATGCTTCTTGAACGAGAAGCACTGGTCATGGAAATCTTCAGATGACCTACCACTACCTCAAGCCATGAACCACTGCCACCCCAGCTGTTTGCTACAGGAGTGAAGCGGAAGTGATAGTAACCCGTGTGGGAAGCAGTGAATCGTACCTGACCACTATTGCTGCCATAAGTATTTGCACCGGTGTTCTTGTTCACATTCTTGGTACACTGGATAATCTGAGAACCCAGTACGTTGTTGCTCTCGTCGAGAACCTCACACTTCAGATAAGGAGACCCCGACCACGCCACGGCATTATAAGAGAATACATAGCTGCCCTGCTTCAACGAGAAGCCATAGCCCCAAGTAGAACCAAACTCAGCGTAGCCTGCCTTGCTGGCATCGCTCTGACGGATGTAAAGACCCGTAGAAAAATCACCACCGGCAAACTTGAAGATGCGTGGACCAATGCCAGCTGCACCAGCCGCTTTCTGCTCTCCGGCATCAACAATCTTCCATCCGGCAGGAACCTGTCCCACGGCATTCAGTGCCAGCGGATTTCCCTTGAAGTAAAGAGCCACATTGCCTACCAGAGCCTCAACCCAGGCACCACCTGTGCCCTTGGCATCAGCCACAGGGGTGAAACGTACACGATAGTTGCCCTTAATCATGGAATAGAACGAGAGAGAAACCCTGGTGGTACCCGAGAGATAAGCCCCCATATTGCCATTGGCATTGCCATTTGCCTTGACGATGGTAGAAGCAAGCACGGCATTCTGAGGGTCGTACACCTCCACCTTCATATATGGAGCACCCTTCCATGCTGCCACATTGCAGCTCAGCTCATACTCGCCATATACCAGAGGCAGGGTATAACCATTTGTATTACCATATTCTATATAGCCAGCCTTATCGGCAGAAACAGTTCTCACATAGAAAGCATTCTTGAAATCACCAGAGAAGTTCATGATGCGTGGACCGCTCGATTTATTGCCGACATAAACCTGAGTGCCATTATCTGCCACCGTCCATCCCGAAGGAACAAATCCGCTGCCATTGCCCCACGACTTGATGATGTTCTCGCCCTGGGTATTGCCAGAAGTAGAAGAACCGGTAGAAGGCTGAGTATTCGGGTTAGAAGAAGACGTACCAGCAGACTTATGAGCATAGTCTTTCTTGGAATACTCGTAATACCAGTAGAAGCAGGTCTGACCGCAAGCCTCCGGATTAGCCTCCAATCCAGCCTTGATTTGACCAGTTTTCAGGAAGTTGTCGATATCCAGATAATCATCAGTACTGGTCAGCGTCATGCTGATGTTTCCGAAATGATCCATCACCTTCTTCCAGGCATTACCCCATTTGCTTGTGGTAGCAGTTCCCCATGAACCCAGGTTGCTGGCCACCCACTGTCCAAACTCATTATACTTACCTGCACCAGGTTTCTCCGGACTCCAGTCTATCTCAGAAACAAGAATCGGTTTATTTTTTACCACAGGCACCTGCTTCTGGAAATTATAGATGAAAGCATTGGAATCATAGCTGGTATCACTTGCCCCATACCATCCCGGATACACATGCACGGCATAGCCGAAGTTACTGTCGGAAACAGGATAAGAGGCATAATTCTCATACTGGCTCTGATAGCCCGTGCCAGGAATCCAGATAATACCCTTGAAGCCATTCTTGCGAATCACATCAACTACTGGCTGGAAATAATCCCGCATGGCAGTAGCAGAACTCTGACCATACCTATTATATATATGAACAGGCTCGTTGGCAAGTTCCAGCGATACGATGCCGGAATTATTCTTCACCCAACTGTTGCTGGAAACAATGTTCCACACCGTTTTAAGATAATTCTGATAAGCATCGCCTACTTTCAAATCCTTAGGACATACGCCTGGAGGACGAATCACCACATACAAGCCATGATTGATGGCCTTCTGCGCAATAGGCAGATAAAGGGCATCAAGATACTTCTGCAAACGGCTAGCACTGAAACGCGATATATTAGCCTCTCCAGTATCAGAACCCGTTGACTTCTTGTTGGGATCATTGGTCCAGCCTGGTTCGAGATGAAGACGGAAGATATTACAATAGGTACCTTTGGCAGGATTCTGGAGTGCTCCAAAAATCTTGTCATAATAGCTTATGCATGCCGAGATGTTATTGTCGGTACAGCTATAACCCCAACGATATTTGTTGAAGTAAGGACTCGGTGTATCCATCACACCATGTAAAACCACTTTGTTGCCATAGGAATCATTCAACTGATTGCCATTCACATGAAGCGGCGAAACCACTCCAAACTGGGCGAACAGACATGACGGTAGCAACGCAGCCGCCAATATCGCCAAAAATCTCTTTTTCATTTGTTTTTAGGTTGAAATATAAAAGTTTAAAATTGTTATGATGCCGATGATTTTCACCGGCTTTCTTTATTAAAGCTGTTAAAACGACGCAAAAATAGCGATTTATTCTATTCATTACTTTATCTCATGTAACAAATACTTTGTTATGGTTTTCATGTCGAATAATTATCTAAGAGTGTCTGTTTTATAAAACAGAAAAGATGACCCCGCATTTTGCAAGGCCATCTTTTCTGTTGCTACTCCCCAAACTTCCACCAATCCAGGAAGAAGAGGTTCTGCTACTAAGGGAACTATTTTGCCCAATCCAATACAATCGTCTTATCTTCATCAATCATAAAGTTCATACCAATCTTTTCCACGGTTTTGTCTCTTAGGGCAAAAGCATCAGCATAATGCTTGTTGTTGATTTGGTCAAGAGCCTCTTGTGCTGACTTATTAAATTTCAGTTCTATCACATAGATGGTATCCTTTGTTTCCATCGTAATGTCTGTTCTTCCACGGAAAGTATGCTGTTCCACCAATATACGGAAATTCGTAAGCAGGGCAAAGATGATATACATTGTCTGCTGATAATGCCCCTCATAATCGGTATTATCGCAATAAGGTACCGTCTCCCAGAACGTTTTCAATAGCTGAAGAGCACCATCCATGTTACCCTTATTGATAAGAGAAGACATCTTGGCCACGGTCGTATTGCACATTGCAGACTTTGCCGCTAAATAATGCGGTAACATACTGCGATACAAACCAATCCTCACTTCTTTGTTAGGCAGAGCCAAGGTATAGAGTTCCGTTTCCGGATCATAATTCTTGATAGTGATATAACCACTCTGATAAAGTAAAGGCATGATAGTAGTCATCGTCTCAGTGGCTGCATCAAAATCATCCTTTAATGCATCCATCTGTTCACCCAGGTCAATCGGTGTAAAGTCATATTTCCGCATCATATTAAGGAGATAAGTAGGAGTGCCTGAGCCAAACCAATAGGAATTCATCTGTCCTTCAGCTAAACAGTTCAACAAGCTATAAGGATTGAAAATATCTGATGATGGCCAGGTAAAGTGATAGCCATCATAATTTTCCTTCAGTTTTGACAAGGCTTGTTCGTGTGTCAATCCCAACCTACCTGCTAACACATCAATATCCTCATCAAACTTATCCAACAATTCCTCCTTGGTAATGCCGCAAATGCCAGCATACTCTTGGTGCATACTCACATTTGTGATATTATTGAGTTCACTGAAGATACTAAGTTGCGAGAACTTGGTGATGCCTGTCAAGAAGACGAAACGCAGCATTCGGTCGCTATCCTTTAGGGGACTATAGAAATTGCGCATCACCTCCCTTAAGACGCCCAAACTAGTATCCTCATGTACCACATCAAGCAAAGGAGCATCGTATTCATCGATGAGCACAACGACCTTCTGCCCAGTCTGTTCATATACCGTTTTTATTAAATTAAGCATACGGACATTCGGGTCGGGAGACTCATTGACGATGCCAAATTTTTCTTCATTTACCTTTAATATATATAAGAGATAGCGCACAAGTTGGTCTTTCTCCATGTGCTTTCCACCTGCCAAACTAAAATGAAGCACAGGATATTCCGTCCAATCTTTTTCTAGCTTTTCGATGGCAAGCCCCTTAAAGAGTTCCTTCTTTCCCTCGAAATAGCTCTGCATAGTAGAGACGAGGAGTGACTTTCCGAAACGACGTGGACGACTCAAGAAGAAATACTTTCCACTCGTATGAGTCATACGATAGATGTACTCCGTCTTATCTACATAGAGAAAGTCCTCCTCTCGAATCTCAGAGAAGGTCTGCATGCCTATTGGATATAACTTCGTTGCCATATTATCAACAATTTACTATTTACGTTGGCAAAGATAAGCAAAAATCCCGAAACCGCCAAGCGATTTCGGGATTTATTATGTATTCAACTGTGCACCCAATACCTTGAAGGGGATTTTATCAGTATTCTTACTATCTGTTCAGTTCCTTGATGATTTTCTCCAGATTGTCAAGCTGGCGGGCATCCACTTTCACATCTACCAGATTTCCTTCCTTGTCGAAGAGGCGATAGGAAGGGAAGGAGCGAATGTTGAGATAGTTCTCGATGGCACTCTGCTGAGCCGCTGGCAAATTGTAGTGGGCGATATTGTCGCCAACCAGATCATTCAGTTTGATGATATTTTTCCATGACTCTTCAGGACTGTTGTTTGCCATGTAAAGATATACCACATCGTATGGAGCCAAGCGTTCGAACTCTTCCTTCGAATGGGCTAGAGCCTCCTTGCAAGGGGCACACCAGGTTCCCCAGACATCCAGCAATACAAGCTTTCCCTTATAAGGCTCCAATATATGGCGAAGAAGCTTCTCACCATCGCTCATATCCTGCGGAGCTGTCTTGATACTGGCAGTAATGTCCCTGTTCTGCAAAGACAGGTACTTACGGTGTTCTGCCAATACTTTCTCCCTGAGAACTTCAGAACTGATACTATGTTCTGCCAGGTCAAGCCCATAACTATTGAGTGGCATGGCTAGTCTTTCCAACATCTGAAGAATGGCTTTGGTGATGATGACATCTTTCTGCTGCTGGCTGCATCCCATGCTATCAGCTATATGCTGGGCATAATATACATCGATGAGAGGAGTCTCATCCTTAAGCATCTTGGCTATGTCTTCTCTTCCAATAATAGCCGTAGCACGCTTGGCAAGGGCTGAGTTGGAAAAAGCATTTTCTATTTTCTCCTGCTCCTTGGCATCTGTCGTCTGATATTGCTTGATAGTCATGGCATCCAGATTCTTAGCCCATTGTTCCACCGTAGCAATTTCAGAATTTGTTATCGCAATATCCCCCTGAGCCTTGTGCTTTCTCAACAGTTCCGGATAATAATTGGTGAACAAGAATCCATAGGTCTTCCCCATGGGTGTACTGTACTTTAACCTTGCTTCCTGGTCGATGAGATCTTTAGTCAGCATACTATAGTCACGAAACTGAGTATAAGGCTGCGGAATCTCCTTCCATATTTTTTTCATTTGGCTTACATATTCCTGAGGGAAAATATGGTCTTTTACACGATATGCTCCCTGTAAGATTGATGATGCATAACTACAGAGAAGATATCGGGCAGCATACTCCTGATAACATTTGGAAATAGATGCCGATTTTTCTATCTGTTTCCGTAAGTTCCCTTCAGCCTCCTTATATCTGGATTCAAGAATCTGCATCATCTCCTGGGCTGGAACCTTATTTTCATACTTACCTGCATAGTCTGCGTTAATCATTGGGATAGGATGCGCCAGCAGTTCATTTTGCAAGCGACAGTTCTTACCCATGAAGATAGCATGTCCAGACTTGAAGTCATAGAGCAGATAATAGGTCTCACCTGGCTCCAACACCGTGTTGATATAAGTATGTTTCCAGTCCATGAAAACCTCGGTAGAGTTGATGAGAGGCACTTTGATCTCAAATCTGCCAAGTGAATCGAGCTTGCTACAATTGCTCACTTCCTTGAATGTGGAAAAGAGATCATAATACTGCACACTATACTCCTGCCCTCTATCCCAAAATTCCTTAGGCATATTTCTGAGCCATCCCACAACAATAGCCGTATCGGGCTTGTTATGAGTATCCTTCAGACTTGTGGTCTCATCTTTCTGCGGATAATCCGGAAGGATGGAAGTGGTAATGAGCGAATATTCGGCTTTCTTGCCGTTGATGCTCATCGTGCGCTTGCCATGTTGAGGTTTGTCGATGTTGACAGCCAGGTCGCTCTTGCCATCGGTAAGGATGAAAGAGTACTTGTCGCCCTTCTGATTCTTCTGCTTGTATTGCCAGTAACGGCAGTCGTAGATGGCGAAATCTTCATAGAATCCTATCTCCCAATCGCCGGTCGCATCGTTGCGCCAAAGCGAGGAGAAGAGCTGTTTGATGCGGGTATCGATATTCTCGATGCCCAATATCTTGAAGTTCTTTTTGCCGTCACCTTCCAGGAAGTCAAACATTCGGGTCTTCTTGGGGAGCGGTGCGAAATGGAAGACCACATCCTCCTTGCCAGAGCTAGGCATATAGTGTTCTTCGTCAAGTTTCAGTCCATCACAGCTCTTGACGAGATATTTCTTGCCATCAGCAAGGAGATAGGTTTCCTTCACAAACTTTATCCAATAGTGTGGGGGAAAAGTGATGTGCATGAACACTCGTGTTTCATCATCTGCGAATTCCACACGATAGATGTTGAGTTGAGATTGAAAAGGATCATAAAATAGCTGGTTCGATTCAGCTATCGGCTGTTCCCAGACAATAGGTTTCTTGCCATTCCCAGCCCAGCAAGTACAGAGACATAGGACTGCGATAAGTACACAAAGGATTCTTTTCATAATTCGATTATTTTATTGGATTGATACTATTGAAAGCAGTATATATTAATTAGTATACCGTTACTTAATATTCAATAGAAACATCCAGTTTCTTCAAATCCTTATCAGCCGAACTGCTGCCGTAATAAACCTCATACTTTCCTGCCTTGGCACGGACGGTATTGGTTGCAGCATCGAAGAGTTCGAAGTTTCTGCTATCCAGCGTAATGACAGCCTCAGCAGTCTTTCCTGCCTTCACCTCCACTCTCTCGAAAGCCTTCAAGCTCTTCAATGGTCCTTCGGTATCGGCAGGATCCTTTACATACACCTGCACCACCTCGGTTCCATCTTTCTTGCCAACATTACTTACAGGCACCTTCAAGGTAATCTTCTCACCCTTCTTCAGGATAGAGTTGGAAAGTGTAGCATCGCCAATACGGAAAGAAGTATAGCTCAAGCCGTAACCGAATGGGAAGAGCGCATCGTTCATATAGCGATAGGTTCTGCCCTTCATGCTGTAATCCTTGAAATCAGGCAACTGATTGGAATTGCGATAGAAAGTGATTGGTAACTTGCCGGCAGGATTGTACTCACCAAAGAGCACACGAGCCACTGCCTCACCACCTTCCTGACCAGGATACCAGGCTTGGAGAATAGCATCGCAACTCTCTGTCTCTGGAGTCAAGGCGATAGCCGAACCCGAACAGTTGACAAAGACAACCTTTTTGCCCGCCTCCTTCAAAGCCTTCAGGAAATTGCGCTGAACCTTAGGCAATTCGATGTTGGTGCGGTCACCACCCTTGAAGCCAGAAATCTCGATAGGCATTTCCTCACCTTCCAACTGTGGAGAAATGCCACCTACGAAGACTACAGTCTCGCAATCCTTCAACTGCTTGAGCGAAGCCTGATAGTCGATAGGATTCTCATGACCGATATTGATCTTCATATTGGCATTATAGGTTGGCATCTCAGCATATCGTATTTCTATCTTATACTCCTTGCCTTTCACGCCCTCAAACTCGATGCGGGATTCTGCTGTGCGCCAATCACTCTTTTCTGACTTTTTCTCACCATTCAGATAAACCTCATAATGACCGCAGGCAGCCACATCGAGCAATACCTTGGCGTTCTGCTTAGGACGGAATACGGTTTCATACTTGGCAGAAAAGCCCGTCAACTTCACATTGGGTGCAAACGAATGCTGACCATAGGTAGTTACCTGCACAGGATTCTTTTCCTGAGTGATGGTAACAGGCTTACCTTCCATTTCACGATTGTTCCAGAAAGTGCCCTTAAAGCCCATCTTGCCATCCATGCTACACTGGTCGAAGTAAGAATCCAAAGTCTGGTCGTTCACCAGGTCGCACCCTTTAAAGGTGACGATCTGGTTTTTCTTCAAACGACTCTTGATACCATCCAGGATGGTAATTGTCTGTCGTGGAGTACCATTATAGTTTCCCCACATCATCGGTTCGTTATCCACATTTGGTCCGATGAAAGCAATCTTCTTTAGCTTTTTATCGAGAGGTAATACCTCATTATTGTTTTGGAGCAGCGTCATGGTCTGCAGAGCCATATCGAGCGAGAGCTGGCGATGTGCCTTGCTGCAAAGCACAGATACAGGAATCTTCGACCATGATACTATCTTGTTGTCATCCATCTCACCCAAGTCGAAACGACCTTCGAGCAGACGAATCACATGCTTATCAACTTCTTCTTCAGTCAGGGCACCATACTTCACAGCCTCAGGCACTGATTTATATACATAATTAAATCCACATTCTACATCGGTTCCAGCCAATACGCCCTTAGCTGCTGCATTTCTGGCATTGCTCGAAACCTTATGATTCTCCCAGAAATCAGTAACAGCGCCACAGTCAGAAACTACCAGGTACTTGAATCCCCACTCGTCCCTGAGAATCTGCTGCAAAAGGCGGGTGTTGCCGCAGCATGGTTCATCATCCCAACGCTGATAGGCACACATCACCTCACGCACCTTGGCATCCTGCACCAGCGATTTGAAGGCAGGCATATAAGTTTCCCAAAGGTCGCGCGGTGTAACATCGGTAATATTGTCTGTATGGCGAGCCCATTCCGGTCCGCTATGAATTGCATAGTGCTTGGCACAAGCCCAGAGTTTGCGGTATTTCGTATCTTCAGGTCCCTGCAATCCGCGCACCACGGCACATCCCATCCTACTGGTAAGATAAGGATCCTCACCATAGGTTTCCTGTCCACGTCCCCAGCGAGGATCACGGAAGATATTCACGTTTGGAGTCCAGACAGAGAGGGCATGGAAACGGGTTACATCTCCTCCCTTCTGCTGCAGTTCATTCCATTTGGCACGCATCTCATCAGATGTTGCATCAAAGACTCTATACACCATTCTGTCGTTAAACGAAGCTGCCATTCCGATAGGTTCCGGAAAGACGGTTACATCTCCCATGTTCGCCACACCATGCAGTGCCTCGCTCCACCACTGGAATCTCTTGATTCCCAATCGCGGAATAGCCGGCGAATCATCCAGCATCAGAGAAGCTTTCTCTTCCAAAGTGAGACGACCACATAAATCTACCGCTCTCTCATGAGCCGAGAGGGCTGGATTCTGATAAGGAAACTGCTGAGCTGAGGCATTGCCGGAGGACATAGTTACCACAAACATCAAAGCTGCGTATATAACATTCTTGTTCATTGTAATTACTATTAAGCTATTAGTATATTAAATTGTTATTTGTGCTGCAAAGATAAACAAAAAAGCAGAATACTACTTTATTACAAGTATCAAATACTTTATATAATGTAACACTTACAGCTGTATCTTTACAGCCTTTCCGTCATATTCCACACTCTTGCTTGCCTGCATAGGCTGATCGCCCGCACCACTATTGGTATCCACCAGTACGATATGGAATCTGCGATGCTGGAGCATTCCCTTATAGCTGCCCTTGCGTGGAGCGATGCTCAGGGTTCTGTCTGCTTCATTCCAAACAAACTGGATTTCCGAGAATTTACCCTTCTCGTAATTATAGTTGTCGCCCTCATCCTCATAGAGCGTAAATTTACCATCAGCACCAGGATAGACACGAATTTCCAGCTCATCCCAAGGTTTCTCTGAACTATACTGCACTTCAGGACCGAATGGCAGGATGGTACCTGCCTTGATGAATACAGGCATGATGTCGATAGGACAAAGGCGCTGGATATCCTGACCGCCCTCATACTGGGTGTTGCTCCAGAAATCATACCATTTATTACCCTTTGGCAAGTAAACATTCACAGGCGCAGCTGCCTTCCTTACATCAGGATAGATGGTATGGCCCTTCTTCTCCTTATCCTTCCAAGTGTATAAAGGATCGGTTACCGGCTTCACCAGAATGTTGCGGCCGAAGAGATACTCATCGTTCAGACGGGAAGCCTTCTTGTCTGCCGCATAATCCATTACCAGGGCACGCATCATGCTTCCGCTATTCTGTACACAGTCACCAGCCGTACTGTAGATATAAGGCAAAAGGCGATAGCGCAACTTGATGGCCTTAATCATAGCATCATAAGCCCAGTCGCCCTGCTTTCCGAATTCATACAGTTCGCTTACCATCGGCGAAGAACAGTGGTTGCGCATCAATGGCATGAAGGTTCCCCACTGCATCCAGCGGGTCTGCAATTCCTGAATGGCTGGATTCTTTGGATTCTGTTCAAACTCCCAGTAGAAGAAACCACCCAGGTCGGTGTTCCAGAATGGGATACCGCAGAGCGAGAAGTTCAAGCCCGATGGAATCTGATTCTTCATCTCGTCCCAGGAAGCCACCACATCACCGCTCCAGCAGATGGTGCCATAATGCTGAATACCGAGACTGCCGCTTCGGGTCATCTGGAGCGAACGCTTTGTGTTGCCCTTCATCGCTCTCTGGTGCTCGTAGATGCTCTTGTTGTGCAATAATGGGAAGGCGTTCTTCACACCCAACCATGAACCATCGAAGGTCTGATAGTTCTCATCGCCCGGCTTCTCAAAATGGTCTGGCTCCGTAGAATCGGTCCACCAGGCATCAAAGCCCATCTGGTAGAGATGAGTAAGATACTTCCAGTAGAGGTTGCGAGCCTTCGGATTGAAGACATCGTATGGCATCACGCCACTGTTTCTTGGCCACGTTTCAAAAGGAAGGAGGGCATTCATCTTCTTCAGTTCACGATACTGCTCTGTCCAAGGACCGAAACTTGCCCAGATGGAAATCATCAGATGGGCATCGTTCTTATGAACATACTTCACCATCTCTTCCGGACTCTTCAGACGGGGTTCTCCCTGTACCTTCATCTGCTTCATATCGGTAGGAAGATACTTGGCATAGGCTGGGTCGCCCACCTTATTTATATAGTATGGGTTCTGGAATTTCATCGCATTCCAGTTGGAGTCGCATCCCCAATACTGCCAGTCCTGCACGATGGCATCAGTAGGAATCTTCAGTTCGCGATACTTGTCCAACACGCCAGCCAGTTCATCACTGGTCTTATAGCGCTCACGGCATTGCCAGAAGCCCATCGCCCATTTCGGGAACATGGTAGCCTGTCCGGTGAGTTCACGGATGCTGGCGATGACTCCATCTTGCGTACCATCCTTATACATGAAATAGTAGTCGGCGCAGGTTCCCACTTCACTGGTAAAGGAAGTACATGATGGCTGGTTGCCATTATTCTTGGATGCTACGATATCATTGAAATAGGTTTTTCCTGCATTGTCCCAGTAAAGACCATAGCCCTTCTCACTGGTGAAATAAGGGATGGCGATATAAGTATTATTGTTCCAGAGCACGATGTTCTGGCGGCCACGCTGATTCATGTAAACATCGCGCAACTGTCCCAGACCATAGATGGCCTCGTCATCAGCAAGACGGAAGTCCTGCTCTATACGGTACTTGCCCTTGTTGGCTTTATCCTTGCGAGCTTCCAGACGGGTCTTCGTATCAGTAAGCAGCAGCTTTCCATCCTTCGAAAGGAAGCGGATTTCGCCAGTCTGCTGATTCAGTTCAACGGAAATAAAACTAGAATTGATTTTTACAATATCACCGTTTTCCTGTATTTGAACGCCCTTCATCTGCTGAGGTTTCAAGATGACAGAATAGCTTTTCTTCTGAACAGGAGCACCAAGTCCGGCATCAGATTTCAAGATGCGGACGATGGATGGAGAATAGAATTCGATGGTTACATTCTGCTGAGCCACCTGACGGGTGATAGACTTGGCAGCCGCACCTTTCTGGGTGCCTGCCACCTTTACATTCTTGGCGCTGAGTTCACTTGGAACGCCAACGACAGCGATGCCCAAAAGGGCAATGAGAGATAAATTCTTTAGCATACTTCTGTTTATTTTATTAGAGGGTTTATGATTGGAACGCTTCTCGATTGTCAAATCATCATGAATTTATTGTTGTCTGAAATTCCATTTAGAATTATCGCTATTGAAATCGAAAGGAGCCAAGCCTGGGGTACAATCGCCGAGTGAAACCAATGCCAGTTTCTCTTCTGTGCCTGGCACTGCCTTAGGCATGATGCGATAGGTGCCATCGGTGAGCAGTTCGATGCGCCAAAGCTGGGCATCTTCACCCGTAAACTCAGGTTTGGCAATGACATCATGCTGAGCGGTTGCGGTAAGATAGCGAGTAGTGCCTTCTATGCAGATTTTATAATTAGGACCATCGCAACAGGTGCCATGGGTGCCGAGAAGATAATACCAGCCGTTGCGGTAAATCAAATCAGTAGCCTCGCAGTCGATGGCGATATTGACGGGTTCGTTGCCTTCCATCCGCTTACCTGTCTTCGGATCAAGTTCTACCAGACGGATAAATCCGAAATAGGTACCATAACTGAGCCAGAGTCTGCCGGTAGTAGGGTCGAGCAACAAGCCCGCATCAATGGCATCACAGTCTTCATCATCCAATGAAGAAGCTACCACCACCGGTTCAGTATATTTGAAATCAGGCGATTTCGGATCGAGCGTTTTGTTCCACATCGTCAGGACATCACCGCGATGACTGCCACCCAATCCACCCCCCGTAGCACTGTAGGCTACAAGATAACGGTCGCCAATCTTCAACACATCAGGAGCCGCTCCTCTGCCGGGACGAACAGCACCACCCTGCCAGGTCCAGCCATCCTCCGACCAGATTCCACCTTCACCCGTTCCAAAGGTATAATACTTTCCATCACACAGGGCAATGGTAGAAGGATCATGAATGAAAGGTTCGCCCACCTGGGCTTCTGCCTCGTAAGCAGAGGAAGACAACAAGGCAACCAAAGCAGCGGCATAAAGTTTCTGCTGAGCAGCAACCGGGCTAAAATATCTGAAAAATATATTGTTCTGTTTCATAACTTTCTTTATTGATTGCACTACTTCACGTGAATAGACAGGTTTCTGACAGGCTTGCCCTGTCCGTCGATGAATCGGACACAGAAGTCGCTCATACCAGGTCCATTGATTACAGCACCACGAAGAATATTCCTACCTTTCTTCAAGGTAAGCTTCTTAGAAACCACATCATCGCGAACCATTCTTCGGTCGCCTTCGAGCATCACCGCCTCCTCACCATTGAGCCACCACATGGAAGCACCATTCGAGCCAACAGACAAGCGGACGTCTTTCATCTCCTCAGGACAATCGATAATGGTAACCGCCCAGAACAAGACACCATACTTGGGCTTCTTAAACGAAGTGGCGAAACGGAAGAGTTTCACATTAAACAGTTTACTGTCCAGCGCATGCCATTTCAGTTTTTCCTTGCCCACCTTCACGACGGCTCCATCCTTAGGAACAGTTTCCATCTGTTTAGGGAAATACTGCGTATGGAATATCTCCTTCAGATAAGAATCTGTAAAAACGACATTGCTCTTGACCGGCATAGAGATGGGCTCCAGGAGCAACCATCTCTGAATAAAGCCAGCCGCATTAGGCATGACAGCCTGCTTGCCGACTGGTCCGAAATAAGGATTGATGTCTGCAGGTAAATTCCTATTTTGGGCATCCGCAGAGGAATGCCCCAAAAGGAATACACATAAACAAAACAATCTAACTATTTTATTAAAAAATTTGTACATAGACTATTCATTATTATTGAGGTTCGATAATCTGATAACGGCCACTCAGATGCATGAAGGCGAAGAGACGCAACAGTCCGTCGTAATAGCCATCGAAGAAGCCTTCTTTATCTGGTTCATGCTTGGCATTCCAGAAATGACTGACGAATTCCCTGCCCTTCACATGATTGCTGACCAATGAAGCCGCAGCCGAAGTGGCAACAAAACCGATAGAATGGCGGAGTGCCTTAGGAGCCGTACCTGCCGGCAGAATATCTTCTACCATCGTTCCATCTACATTATACTGGTCCAGGAAAGAATCAATGCCCTTACTATACAGGAAGTTCTGCAGCGTATTGGCATATTTCTGCTGCCACTCCTTATCCTTGCAAGCCCAGGAATAATCGAGCGCTATGTTCATTGGAACACGCCATGAATCGTAGCGGAATGCATCACCCAGCAACCGACCCGTCTTCATCAGACTGCCATCATAGTTGCAATAGTCCGGGTTCAAGCCCGTCTTCTCATTGATACACTTATGCAGGAACTCACGGCTTTTCTCAGCACACTCCTTCCAGAACTGGGACCGTCCGTCGTTAGCCCATTTCGCCCAAACCTCGTAAAAGGCAGGGAGATGGTAAGAAGGGTCGGTAAACTTCCCGCCCCAATGATCGGGCGTAAAGGTGATGAGCTGATGTTCAAGATTGATGAGCGGAGCTGTGCGGTCCATTCCCGCCTTCTGCATGCTGCAATCCAGAATATGCTGCGCTTCCTTCAGATAGTTGATGCCCGTATCATTTCCCCATCGGTTGGATGCAAAGATGAGCGAAGTTACGAAATAGAGTTCACCATCCGATGCGGCTCCCTGCGCATTTCTCGTTCCATCAGTCTTGCAGCTCCATGCGAAATAGCCCTTATAAGGTCCTTCCTGATGCTGCATGTATTTCTTGCTCCATCGCCAGAGACGGTCGAAGATGTCCTTCTTGTCAAACTGCACGGCAGCCATCATTCCATACGACATGCCTTCGGTTCTCACATCATTGTTCTTTATATCGCTGACATATCCCATGGAATCGCCCACTTCGAAATAAACCTTGTTCTTACCGTAGAATACATCATTGAACACTTCGTTCACCTTCCTGTCTATATCAGCCTGCTTATAGCCCATCTCGGCAAAGAGATTACGATACTGGTGAGTTTCGAAAGCTCCCTTTTCCCAAGGCAACGCATCGAAGCCCAGCCAGTCTACCTCTACGTCGGCTCCACTCTGCAAGGATACATGGAGAGCATGAACGCCCTGAGGAGCATGGAGCACCTGGGCTCGGACATTCTTCCAGGCTGCCGACTTTGGAATCTTCACCTTAGCGATGATATTACCCTTCTTGCCATCGGCTCTGACTACGAGCACACCGCCCTTTGAAGACTTGGCACGAACGGTGATTTCTTCCACCTTCTCATTACCGAAATCCACCTTATTATATATAAGGGCAGTATTCTCTTTAGAAAAGAGAGTCTTCCATCCTTCAAAACAGTTGTTCTTATCCAGATAATCAATACCAATACCCTTGCCTTGCAGCGCAGAATAGCGGTCAATCTGAATACGCGAACGAGCGTTCGTCAATCCCACACCTCTTAGCGTAGGTATCACCTTCTGTATCGTTCCGTCAGGATTGAAGTTCAGAGAGTCGATTCGCACCGAGCGGTTCTTGTCAAACTTAGGCGAATAATCATTATGATGATAGAAAAGATACCACTGTCCCTGATATTCTACGATGCTATGATGATTGGTCCAGCACTTCGTAGGGGACTCATCCATGATGATGCCCTTGAACGTGAAAGGTCCCATCGGATGGTCAGCCATGGCATAAGCCAGCGTTTCGGTTCCATCCTTTTCACGTACCCAAGGGAAGGTGAAATAATATTTGCCGTTACGCTCGAAGGCAAATGGTCCTTCCTTGAATCCCTCAGGCAATCCCTCTACCAGTTTGGGTTCCGAGGCAAGTTCCGTCATGTTTGGTTTCAGCTTAGCCATGTGCAATCCTGCTCCAGCCCAGTAGATATAAGCCTGTCCGTCCTTATCTATCAGCACACAAGGATCTATGCCGTGCACACCCTCTATGGGTTTCCACATCGGCATAAACGGTCCTTCAGGCTGGTCGGCAACCGCCACACCTATTCCGAATCCCTTCTCCTCCCCTTTCGGAGCAGCAGGGAAATAGAAATAATATTTCCCGTCTTTCTCTACACAGTCAGGAGCCCACATCGTATAACTGCCGTCCTGTACCCAAGGTACTTTATCCTGCGAAACGATGACTCCATGATCCTGCCACTCCGTAAGATTAGTGGAAGAGAAAACGTGATAATCTGCCATGCAGAACCATTCCTTCAGTTTCTCGATAGGACTCGGAATATCATGAGAAGGATAAAGATATACCTTCCCGTTGAATACGCGAGCCGTAGGATCAGCAGAATACTGTCCGCTGATAATCGGGTTCTGAGCCGAAGCTCCTGTCGATAACGCCAGCATCAAGGCACACATCCATGTTTTCATATGTAAATTCCTTTAAAGAAGAAAAAAGGGAGTGCTTTTTTTCAAAACACCCCCTAATTGTCAAACAATCTATAGTTCTTTAAACTAAAAACACTATATTAACAAAACAACTTCATGATTACCAACCAGGATTCTGCTTTAGGTTAGGATTCTTATCCAACACGGTCTGTGGATAAGGGAAGAACTCATGCTTGCCCTCCTTGAAACCTACCTTGAAATTAGTCTCAGGAGTGTTGGTCGTATAGAAACGGCTGTTTGCTTCTGATCCATGCTCCCAAGTTACATTCTGGTCGTCTGCCTTTGGAGTTCTGAAAACCTTATCAAACAAATGTGGCACGACTGTACCAGCCTTAGTCAAACGCTCAATGGCCTTTGTATCATTCCATCGCATGATATCGAACCAACGACAGCCTTCAAGCCAAAGTTCATATGACTTTTCTTTCTTCAACACATCCATATCAACAGTTTCACTGATTGTCTTGGAACCAGCACGTTTCTGAATCATGTTGATATATTTCTTAGCTTCAGCCTGATCGCCTGTCTGAAGACAAGCCTCTGCATAATTGAGCAAAACCTCAGCGTAACGCATGACAAGATAATTATTCAAGCGAATGTTATCACCATATTTCTTGCCTTCAGTATCAGAAGCTCTCATTATTTGCTTGAACGCCAACCAGGTAGAGTTGCCGTAGAGTCCCTGAACAGGGTCATTGATGCCAATCTTGTTACTGGTTTTCTTCTGCTCGTCAGTCATATTATCGATTTCATCCTTGCCGTAAGACATATGATAAACCGCATCATCAATATGCTTTAAAGTAGCCTTCAAGCGATAAGAGTCACCATCATTTTTATAGAACTCGTCACCAAACCACTGAGGCACGCCAAGGCCACCCCAGCCATCAACGCCGCCACAATAAACCTTGTTAGGAGAAACCACAAAGTGATCAGCACGCCAATCCCAATAGTTGGTTTCCATCCAGCTAGAACGCTGAATCATACCACCCCAATCGGTCTTACCTGCATTATACTCGAAGTTGACTTCAAATACCTTCTCCTCGTTGGCATCACCCTCGATATGGAAGTTGTCAGCATATTTCTCACCAGGAACAAGGTCATACTTGCCCGAGTCTATAACCTTTTTAAGGGCAATTTTAGCCTTATCATACTGACCGGCAAACAAATAAGCCTTTCCGGCAAGAGCATATGCAAAGCCCTTGGTTACCTTCACAGCTCCATCCTTGTCATCCTTACTTTTACGCTCATCCAAATCGTTGGCAGCATTCTCACATTCCTGCGCAATCCACTCTATCAACTGTTGGTGATTCATAGGATGCTCAGGATCCTTATCACAATTAAAAGGCTGCGCAGAAGCATCCAGAACATGAGTTACCAATGGTGGAGTACCCCAAAGATTAGCTAACAGGAAATAATCATAAGCACGAAGCACACGAGCCTCTGCAGCGCAACGTTTCTGCACAGCGGTAGTAGCATCGGCAAAGTGATCGAGTACAAGGTTACAGGTATATACAGAGAGATAGAGACCTGTGTACATAAACTTTGGCACCTCAGCCTCAGCATCATAATAGAACTGATTGAGCATGATACCAAACGTATTATCACCAGAGTTGGCACCTGCTGCCAACACATCGTCTCCACACTCATTGACTATCAGTTTCAATGGAGTATAAATACCTGGGCCACCACCATCGTGGTTACGTCCCATCACATTACACATAAAGCCTTCGTATGCAGCAACGAGGGCTGCCTCTGCATCAGCATCGGTCTTATAGAAGTTCTCGGTAGGTATTACACCCTTCTGCTCAATGTCTAGCTGATCCTCACAAGACGTAGTGAGCGTCATTGTTCCTGTGGCAGCAAGAGCCAATATTGTTGAAAATAATATTTTCTTCATTGTTTTTGAATATTAAAGGTTAGAATGTTACATTGATACCAAATACCACCTTCTTGGAAGTTGGATAAGTACCATTATCAAAACCACGAGATGCGCCACTATTCATAGAAGCGGTCTCCGGATCAGCACCAGGATACTTGGTGATGGTGAAGAAATCATCCAGTGAGCAATATACACGAAGATTGCTGATACCTGCCACGCTAGAGATAGCCTTTGGCAATGTATAGCCCAACTGAATCTGCTTGATCTTGAAATATGAGCCACTGAACACAGCTGCATCAGAACTGAAGAACTTCCAGTCTGTAGCAACCTTTTTCATATCAGGATATTTAGCATTGGTGCGGTCTGCTCTCCAAGAATCCTTCCAGTAGGTATCAATTCCATTGATCAACGGACGGTCTGCAGAAACCATCAAGTTGTAAATCTTGTTGCCAGCAGCGCCTGTTCCAAATACGGTGAGGTCAAAGCCCTTATATTCTGCATTAAGAGTAATACCATAAGTAAACTTAGGAATAGCTGAGCCCAAATCCTGCTTATCTTCATCGGTTGGAGCTGAAGTTGTTTCGCCATTCTTATTATAATAGAGAGCACTACCATCTTCGGCTACACCTGCATACTTGTAACCACGGAAATACCATACCTGATGGCCAGCCTCGAATGTAGGCTTAAGCTGGTTATTGAATCCATCAATACCTATTTCGGTCAAACGGCTTATAAGGTTAGAAACCTCCTTCACCTCATTCTTCAGAGTTGAACCATTTACGGTCACACTATACTTGAAGTCCTTGATGTTGTCTCTCCAACCCAACTCGAAATCAAGACCAGAGTTAAGTACCTTACCTGTATTAACAACACTCTTGTTTACACCAATCTCAGGAAGAGGAGTAATCTCAATCAAGAGGTCTTTGGTAGTCTTGCGATACCAGTCAACACCCAAGGTAAGACGGTCGTTAAGGAAACGAGCATCAAGTCCAAGGTCAATCTGCTCTGAAGTTTCCCACTTCAAGTCTGGGTTAGCAAGTCCAGAAGGCTTAGAACCAAAAGTCAGCTTACCATCTCCAATAGAAGGATTATACTGATAGAAACTCTGATTAAGAGCTAAGGTAGAAGCATAACGATAATTGTTCAAGATATTGACGTTACCATTCTGACCCCAAGAACCACGAAGTTTCAAGAAAGAAATGGCATCACGACTTATATTGTCCTTGAAGAACTTCTCATTGCTGATAGCCCATCCTGCTGAAACTGATGGGAAGTTACCCCAACGTGCCTTCTTTGAAAGTTTTGATGTATCGAAAGCATCACGACGGAAGTTAACCTGCATGAAGTAACGGTTGTCATAGCTGTAAGATACACGACCAAAGTAAGATAACTCTGTAGCATCTGAAGGAGCGTTACCTACATTCTTGGTTGCATTAGCCAACAAGTAGTCGATGTAATGGAAGTTTGGCTCATAAGATGTGAGTATGTTACCTCCTGTAGAACTGATGGAACTATTATCCCAATGATTCTTGGTAAACGACATACCTGCCATGGCACCAATAGTGTGCTTGCCGATTGTTGTCAAATAGTTGGCAAAGTTCTCCCACTGATAGTACAAACCATTATTGGTTTTCGCTTCAATGGTATAGTTTTCACTATGTGCCATAGATGATAACCAATATGGAGTCTCGTAGTTATGATAGTTACTCTGAGTGATACGATAACCTAAGCGAGAAGTAAATGTAAAGCCCTTGAATGGCTTGATATTGGCAGCAACGGTACCACGTACATTGATACCAGAAGTCCATGTGTCATGACGATCGCGCTGATAGAGAGGGTTACCAGTAGCATCATCTACATATTTAGAAGTACCATAGTAGTCATTGTTATGGCTTGGATCTCTTGGAACTGGGCCACCGGCTTCTACCTGGGCCTTCATGCCAGGAGCCAAATCCTCCACATTACTGATATAAGCTGGAGTCAAAGGATCGATAGAAACCACAGAGTTCAGCAATGAACCATAACCTCTAGTTACACCTTTGGTCTTGTACTTTTCAAAAGATGTATTAGTAGTCACGTTCAACCACTTATAGATATCATAGTCGGCATTGATCTGACCAGTGAAACGCTTATAAGTATCCTTGCTACCTTTAACGATACCATCATTGTTCAGGATATTCAAGCTGGCGAGGAAACGTCCCTTACCGTTACTTGCCTGCAAGGTGAGACTATGCTGGTGAGCCAGACTGTTCTCAAATACCTCGTCATACCAGTTGGTGTTCTGACCATTATAGTTGTTCTTCTTCAGAAGATCATCGTTCAAGTCGCCCAAATACTTGTGATACTCGATATACTCAGGAGCATCAAAGATATCAGCCTTCTTTCCCAACGACTGGATAGTGAACTTGCTGCTGTAAGAAATCTGAGCCTTACCGCCATTGGCAGCACCCGTCTTGGTAGTAATGATAACGACACCATTACCAGCCTGCGCACCATAGATGGCAGCAGAAGCGGCATCCTTCAATACCTCCATGCTCTCAATCATAGATGGATCCAGGTACTGGATGTTATCCACCTTCAGACCATCGACGATGAGCAACGGACCGATATTACCACTATTGGAAGAATAACCACGGATACGGATATCGGCAGCCTCACCCGGACCACCCGAGTTGATAATCTGCACACCGGCAGCCTTACCCTGGAGGGCAGCACCGGCATCGGTAGCTGACAAACCCTTGATGTCATCGCTCTTGATAGATGCAACTGCACCTGTCAAGTCGCTCTTCTTCTGAACGCCATAACCGATGACAACGACATCATTCAGAACTTTTGAATCATCCTTCAAGGTAATGGAAAGGGTTTTACCAGCCTCAGCTTTCACGGTCTTAGGCTCCATACCCACATAGGTAATTGTCAATGTTGCATCAGGTGCAGCATCAATGCTAAACTTACCATCCAAGTCGGTAACAACACCCAGCTTGCTACCATCTACTTTAACAGTAGCACCAATCACAGGTTCTCCACTTGGATCAGTCACTATACCTTTTACTATGCTCTGAGCCGAAACTCCCAAAGGAAGCAAACAGAGCAGGAATAGCAATACAAACGGCTTTTCAATCATTTTAAAATTCACCATCATAAAAATAGATTAATAGTTATACTTACTTGTCAGTTGCTAAATATTACATTATTATATTCTACATCCTAAATTCTCAAAAAAATCATTAAGGATGCTGAAACACGTCGCAAAAATAGATAAAAACATTAAAACGCATTTTATCTCAAGTAACAAATACTTTATCAAACATAACATCTACCCAAAAAGAGACAAAATGAAACATATTCTGAGACCTGAGAAAAAAGAATCACCTTATTATATAACAAAGGGAAAAGTTATTGATATATGAGACAAAGCACGTATGGAAATCTTTTCATAACTTTGCAAACAGAACAGAAAATGAAAATCAATCTAATAATTTAATTAAATATAAACTATGAAGAGATTATCAATCTTAGCATCGATGCTCGCGATGGCGTGCCTACCTATGATGGCACAGAAAACGGGCAGTAAGGTTCAGGAAAAGCCTGATCCAAATTTTCAGATTTATCTCTGCTTCGGACAGTCGAACATGGAAGGAAATGCGGCTATCGAAGACATCGACCGAACGGGCGTGAACCCGAGATTCCAGGCTATGTATGCCGTGGATGATGAAAAGGCAGGATGGAAGAAGGGACAATGGCACACCGCTGTGCCGCCACAGGCAAGACCCTCTACAGGACTGACTCCTGTTGACTATTTCGGAAGAAAGATGGTGGATAACCTGCCAGACAGCATCAAGGTGGGAACCATCACCGTGGCCGTGGGCGGAGCCAGCATCGACCTCTTCGATAAGCGTACCTATAAGGCTTATCTCAAGAAACAACCCGACTGGATGAAGAACTTTGCATCCCAATATAACGGAAATCCATACGCCCGACTGATAGAACTGGCAAAAATAGCCAAGAAGCAGGGTGTTATCAAGGGCATCCTCCTGCATCAGGGCGAAACCAACAACGGCGATGCCAACTGGCCTAACCGAGTAAAGACAGTTTATAACGACATCTTGAAGGATTTGAATCTGAAGGCAGAAGACGTACCTCTGCTCGTAGGCGAAACCGTACAGAAGGATATGGGCGGAAAATGCTGGGCACATATCGCCATCGTTGATGATATTGCCAAGACCATTCCTACAGCCCACGTCATTTCTTCAAAGGGCTGTCCACAACGTGGCGATGGTCTACACTTCATCGCAGAAAGCTACCGCACCATGGGCAAGCGCTATGCAAACATGATGCTCGCCCTGCAGGGAATCATTCCAGACAGCAACTATCCGCGTGTAGATAAGGACCGCAGAGCTTATGTAAAGCTCCATGCTCCTGAGGCAAAGAAAGTAATCTTCGACATCTGCGGCAAGCAATATGAGATGAAAAAGGATTTGGATGGCGACTGGTACGGCGTGAGCGATCCGCTGGTAGTAGGATTCCACTACTATTTTCTGAATGTAGATGGCGTGCAGGTAGTTGACCCTGCCAGCGAAACCTACTTCGGCTGCTGCCGTGAAGCAGGCGGTCTGGAAGTTCCAGAAGGAGCAGAAGGCAACTACTACCGTCCTCAGCAGGGCGTAGCCCACGGTCAGGTTCGCTCAGTATCTTACTATGCAGCCTCTCAGAAACAGTTCCGCCGCGCCATGGTTTACACCCCTGCCGAATATGAAACCAACACCACCAAGCGCTATCCTGTGCTCTATCTGCAGCATGGCATGGGCGAAGACGAAACGGGCTGGAGCAAGCAGGGAATGATGCAGCACATCATGGACAACCTGATAGCAGAAGGCAAGGCTGAGCCTATGATTGTTGTCATGGAGAGTGGCGATGTAAAGAAGCCTTTCGTTGCCCGTCCAGGCAAGAATGTAGATGAAGAGCGCAGCCACTATGGAGCTTCTTTCTATGATGTGATTATCAAGGATCTGATTCCGATGGTTGACAAGACATTCCGCACTTATACCGACCGCGAGCATCGTGCGATGGCAGGATTGTCATGGGGCGGATACCAGACATTCAACACCGTATTGCCTCACATGGACAAGTTTTCTGCCCTTGGAACCTTTAGCGGTGCACTCTTTGGCGTGGATGTAAAGACCTGTTTCAATGGAGTTTTTGCCGATGCAGAGAAATACAACAAGAACATTCATTATATGTTTATGGGCTGCGGTTCGGAAGAGAACTTCGGTACCGAGAAGATGGCACAGCAGTTGAAGGAACTGGGCATCAAGCTCGATGTTTATGTATCACCAGGCACTCATCATGAGTGGCTCACCTGGCGCCGTTGCTTCAAGGAATTTGTTCCTCACCTCTTTAAATGGTAAACAAACTATCAGACACAATAAATCCCAGAACTGCTTGGAAGAGCGATTCTGGGATTTATTTATATACTTCTTACCATTGAATTCCCGCACAGAAATTACGTCACGACGTATCTTTTACTACGTCCGGACGTAACTTTTGCTGCATCGGGACGTAGCAAATCCCTCAAAAACACCGTTATTTTGCAGATTTTATGCCAAAAGTGGTAATAGGTGGCAATAAGGTGACAATAAAAACACCCCTTATTGCCACACGTTATCCTCTAATAATCAAAGAGTTAAGTATAAGTGTGGCAAATGTGGCATTAAATTAGAAAAAAATACACAGGTTCTTCTCAAATTTTGGTACATTTATGTATCTAAGTTTGAGGAGACCTTTATCTGTAAAAGAGAAATCGATGCTCTTCCACCCATAATTCGCTTTGCGGTCTTTATCTTGTTGACCGAACCTTCAAGGATTCCATTGTTCAATTTGCTAGCAATAGAATTATTGATGGCGGAATAGTCCTTAATCAGTCCTTTGGCAAACTTTTCCATTTTCTCATTACCACATCCTATGACCATGTTAATCCATTTGTACAAGTTCATTTTGACCTCTCCGCTCAAAATGCCTTGAAATGTTGTTATATAATAGGCTAAATCGGTAACATGCAAGTCCTGCAGAAACAATCTGACAGTCTCCGTCTTGGTTTTCCAGTTGAAGTGAACTATTGAATTCCAAAGGTCATACTCTTCGTTCCTGATAGTTACCTTTGCAAGAAATGCCTTGTAGGCATCATCGTATGCCTTCCAGTCTTCCTTCCATTTTTCTCTCAGTAGAAAAAGAAGTCTTTTCAGTATTTCTTTCTTCTCTGTAGAATGTAACCCCTTGGTAACCACAGAGTAATCCAATGACTTTTTACAGAGAATCCTGTTTGTAATAGATTCTATGGCTTTGTAAGCCCTTAGTTGCGTTGGGTTGAGCAAGTCCTCATATTTGGTGTTCCTTAGCTTTCCCATCTTAAATCCATCAAACCCTGTTTTGTCATGGATTTCACTCAAAGTCAGTCCTTGCCTTGCATAAAGATCCATGAAAGTGTTCCATTCAGTCATTTTCTTGATTCTTCTTGCATCCTTGCACATCGATTCCAAGACTGCATATATGCTGTTATAAAGCCAACCTCTACTTATTTGTGGCTTAATGGGACCAACTAGACCTTGAGTCAGCAACTCCATTCTCTTATGCAAAAACTCCTGCAGAATCTTTGGAAAGACTGCGCTCGTCAAGTCTTCAATGACATGGAATTTGTCTGTGATAGCATGTGCTGATGGGGCTCCTTGCTTGATAGCCTTAATGAAGCATCGTCCCCTATCACGAGTGATAGTATTGACTTTCTTGTATTGTTTCAAGACATTTGCCACAATCGAAGAATCTCTAGAGTCTATCAGTTCCAAAATCTCGCCTGTGTCATGGTCTACGATAACACTGCCATAGGTATGTCTCTTTCTCTTGGCAAAGTCATCTATGCCTATATTCCTGGCAGTCCTGTCTGGAAGTCTTTGGATCTTTTTCAAATGATTTATGCAAGTATTTGGACAGCAAGTGATTCCCATCTTTCTCATGACCTTGGAGGTCGACACAGATGACATATGTATATGAAGCAGGTTCATCAACTCTATGCATCTTACACTGAATCTTGCATATTTGTTTAGCCACTTCGTCTGTTGCTCTACAAATATATGTTTATCAGACTGGCAGTAAAAACGGCGCATGTAAAGGGTGAGAACAAACCGTTTACACCCTAAAGGACACATCGTGACCGTTCTCTTTTGCCAGCCACGGGTATGAGTGGTTTTCTTGCCACAACGGTCGCAGAAGGCATGGGTAGCCGTACTCACGAGAACCATTTTGAGTTCCGTGGAAGAGAAGTCACAACTTGCGATAAAAAAGCCATCTATGGCAGGAAAAATGTCCATAAGAAGTTTTTCTCCGACCGTAGAAGCATTTATATCGGATTTTATTTGGTTGTTTCTTATCTTTTTTATAATTTTGCATCTGTTAGCGATTGTATCCATTGTAAGTCATATTTTATGATCACTTTAAACTTACATATTTTTGGAGACAATCGCTAATTTTTTATATTAAACTTTCTCAAAAATATTGCTCCTTCATATAAAATATGGGGCTTTGTACTAAAATTTGAGAAGAACCAATACACATGTAATACTACAGGATACTGATATAGCTCAGTCAGCTAACTCAAGTAGTTCAATCAGCTAACCCAAGTAGTTCAGTAAGCTAACTCAAGTGACTCAATCAGCTGACGCAGATATCTCGACAAGCCGAAGGATACGTCTCCGTTAGCCTACGGAGTCGTATCCGTAACCCAACGGAGTCATATTCTTAACCCAATGCAGTCATATTCTTAACCCCACGCAGCCATATCTGTAGGCAAACGGAAGCACATCATGGCAAACTATCAGACATAATAAATCCCAGAACTGCTTGGAAGAGCGATTCTGGGATTTATTATACCATTTGTTTAATATTTATATTATATAGATTAATTCGTTACTGAAGTTTCGCATGTAAGCCCCACACGCCCTAAAAGGGCGTGTGGGTAATTTCAACCGTACAGGTCGAAAAGTTTTAGAAAAAGTTATCAGATAGTATTGGGGATAGCAAAATCTTTACCTTTTTACCTTTTTACTTTTTTACCTTTAAAAATCCCAGAAATCTCTTGCAGATATGAAAATAAAACCGTAACTTTGCGGCATGGATTTTTAATACAGATGATTATGAAGCAGGTAGAAGAAAGATACATCAGCTTGCTGACCGACTTCGGTTTCAAGCGAATTTTTGGAACAGCAATGAACAAGGATTTGCTCATTTGCTTCCTCAACAGCTTGTTTAATGGCAGACAGGTTGTAAAGGACGTATCGTATCTGAACCCGGAGCATGTGGGAGATGTATATACCGACCGCAGAGCCATCTTTGATGTATATTGTGAGGGCGAAAACGGCGAGAAGTTCATCGTAGAAATGCAGAATGCGTACCAGACGTATTTCAAGGATCGCGCCCTCTTCTACTCCACCTTCCCTATCCGAGAACAGGCACCCAAGGGGAATGAGTGGGATTTCAAGCTCAATCATATCTATACCGTTGCCCTGCTCAACTTCAGCATGAACGAGGATGCATTCGACAAGGAGAAAATCCGCCATCATGTGCAGTTGTGCGACACTGCTACCCACAAAGTATTTTACGACAAGCTCGAATATATCTATGTAGAGATTTCCAAGTTCAACAAATCCCTGGAACAACTGGATACGCTCTACGAGAAGTGGCTCTATGCACTGAAGAACCTCTATAAACTTACCCAGCGCCCTAAAGAGCTGTGCGACAAGGTCTTCGACCGCCTCTTCGAGGAAGCCGAAATAGCCAAGTTTACTCCGCAGGAAATGAGGGAGTATGAGACCAGCAAGATGGCATATCGCGACATCAAGAATTCCGTAGACACTGCTAAGCGTGAAGGCAAACAAGAAGGTCTTGCGGAGGGTATAGAAATAGGCAGGGAAAAGGGCATGAAGGAAGGTATGGAAAAAGGTATGGAGAAAGGTAGAGCAGAAGGCAAGCATGAGGCCAACACAGAAACAGCACAACGATTGCTGGCAATGGGACTTTCTGCCGAACAGGTTTCCAAAGCTACCCAGCTACCTTTGGAAATCATTAAGAATCTGAGCAATACATAAAAAATATAATAGCGGAGATATTGATGCCAAATATCACCATAATAAATCCCAGAACTGCTTGGAAGAGCGATTCTGGGATTTTTTATACCATTTGTTTAATATTTATATTATATAGATTCTACATCATCGTACACATTATTATATATAGTACGATGCGAGCATTGTAAAACGTCTCATCTATTACTTGATAACCATCTTTTTACCATTCTTGATGACAACGCCCTTATAGTTCTTACCTACCTGCTGACCAGCGAGGTTGAAGCACTTGCCATCCTTAGCTACATTTGCACTCTCAATATTAGAAATGCCTGTAGTAGGCTCTTCTACAATTTCAAATGTAGCAGCATTCTGCCAAGCTGGATAGTGAATAGTCTTAGTAGCATCATACTCACCAACTGTTGCATTATCAAAATCCTCTGTTGAAAGGAGGTTGCCATCTGCATCATACACCTTAATGCTACCAATATAGATGACTGCATCCTTAGGCATCTTTCCTACATTCAGCAAGAGTGCAGTAGCTGCATACTCATAATCCTTCAAAATTTCCGGATTACAATTTTTGGTATTACCATTTGTATGATCTATCTCCATTCCTGGCTTTGCAGTACAGTGGGAGTGACAAGTAACCGTGGTCTTACCAGGGAAGTTTATTACTGCCTCTGACTTTTGATTAGTCAAGGTAAGTTCCTCAGTATAATTGAACACTGCAGAAGCATTCCACTCCGTCATATGCTCTGTCTGAGTCTCGTCAATAGCCTCTGTTCCGATTTTGAATTCGGTACCAGCTGTAGTGTACACATCAAACTTCACGACATAAGCCTTGCCCTTCTCTAGATTCTTAAGGTTGATATAACACTGGCTGTCCCAAGGATTAACCTTGTCAGCGGTGCCAGTAATCTTCAGCACCTTGTTAGCTGCACTCACGTTAACTGCCATCAAGGCAGCAGCAATCAAAGTAAAAATTTTTTTCATAAGCTTTTAATTTTAAGTTTATTGATAATAATTGTTCATTCGTGGAACGAGAAATGTTTCTCATTTCCGCTTGCAAAAGTAACAGAAAAGGCTGAAAAAGACTTTGCGTGGTATAACAAATACTTTGTGAGAAGTACCAAATAGGTTTGATAGCCAACATTATAACGAAAATGATACACCATCAAACCTATTTGAAGAGGAAATCACAACAAAGGAGTCATATAAATCGGTAAGAGGAGCGTTTGTCCATCTTTCTTCAAATCCTTTGTATACAAGAGATATCTCTTATCTATTCGATCAGAATATTTAGCACAAAACTCGTCTAGTGACTTATGAGTATTATATCCTGAGGATTTCACCTCTATCGGATAAATTTTCTTTCCTCTTGAAAGAAGGAAATCCACTTCATAACTTTTATGGCTAGTAGCATGAATACATCACGTCCTTCTCTAGGAAGCCAAATTAAAGATTTTGGCACGAAAACGCAAGGCATTGAATATTGGTGGCGTGGCTAGCGAGGCTTACATTTGGTGTTGCCAATGGCATCCATTCAAGTATAGTAAACAGCGAAGTCACACTAGACAATCTCTTTCAAGAATGACACATAGGAGAAAGAGAATATTTTCATCATTAAAAAAATGCAAAAAGGTTGACCGTGTCATCACAACACAGCCAACCTTAACGACTAACATCTTTTTTCGGTTAATCTTTGTATGATAAAACCTAAAACTAATGTCTTTTAGAGTAATTACTTGGCTTCCTTCCAATATTCTGGAGCACCAAGACCTACAGCGAAACCTGCATAGGTATGCTTGCGATAATAATCCAAATCCCAGAGGCCTACTGGCAAACCAGGACGCCAACCACTATTGGCAGGACTGTCAGTAGCACACCACTGGCAGATACCCCACTGCTGCTCCTTAGGAACAATCTCAAGATATTTCTTGACGATAAACTCGTAGTAAGCACGCATTGCCTTGTGCTGTTCCTCGGTCATATCAGTAGTCTTTACTTGGATATATGGGTCTTTGCTGTTCTTATCCACGTTCGGAACCTCCAAGCCCATATCCAACTCAGAAATACGAACCAACCTACCTGTACTAACCATCAGGTTGAGCATGTTCACGTAAGCATCCTCTCTTTTTTTCTGCTCAACAGGATCCATGCAGCATGAAACGTGCATCTGACTGCCGATACCATCAATCTTGGTAACGCCGTCCTTCTCCCACTCCTCAATCCAATGAATCAGACTCTTGAGCTTCTTGTTATCGTCGTAAGCAGTTTCGAGGTTATAATCATTGATGAAGAGCTTCAACTCCTCAGGTTTTCCACCAGCATCAGCAAAGCCCTTGCGAGCTGCAGCTACAGCAGTGCGAACATAATCAAGGTCACCCAGGTAATCCTGCCAGTAGAATTTGTTCTTGGCATCATCTGGAGAAACTGTACCACGTGTGGCAGACTGGAGATCGTAGTAACCATCGCCATCAATATCTTTACCAGAGATAGACTCGTTTACAACATCCCAAGCCTTCACCTTACCCTCGGTAGCTGCCATCATGCCGTAAATCCAATTCTGCAAAACAGGAGTAAGTGCTTTCTTCTTTTCCTCATCTGTAAGAGGAATAGTATTTGAAGGCTTCGTGTAGTAAACTTCAAAATCATCAATATGGAGGGTACCCGCATATTTGCCGATATTCAGCAGCAGGCGCAAGGCATTGTCACCATTACATGTGGTAGCTACATCAACTTCCTTCCAATCAGTTGTAACCTTGATGGTAGGGAAGTCACCACAGCCTATGTATCCTTCAGGATTCTGGAATCCAGCACCAAATTCGCCAGCTACAGAACCCTTGATTTTCATCTTCAAGTGATAGGTTTTACCATTCTCGAAAGCGAAACCTGGTTCATAGTTAACCTGTGCATTCCAAGGGTTTTCCTTGGCTGCGTTGTTACCAACCTCACAAACACCATTTACAATCTTTGGCGCATTATCCATACCCCATCCACCAAGGTTCTGACCATCATCAAAGGTAAGATGCCCAACACTTACAGGGATTTCAACAGAAGGAGCCTCGAAATGAGAGATTTTAATAGACTTCCAATAAATCTTACCTGCAAAATCTCCGTGCTGGAAGAAGAGACCATTACTATCCATGACAGGAGTTACATCGAACGAAACTTCTTTATAATCACCACCTACAGGAATCTTGAAGGTATTCTTGGCGCCAGCTCCCCAGTTACCCAACTTAAAGCGGATATTAGCAGGCGATTCACCTTCTGCCTTGCAAAGGAAGGTAATCTTATATTTAGTGCCTGTTTTAAGAGGAATGCCATTTACCAGCCAGTACTGAAGCTCATAAAATGGGTCTATCGGCTCTGGATTGGTTATGACCACAGCACCACCTTTATTCCACTCTGTTTTTACAGAAGCAGGCGAACCCGTCCAATCGTAAGATGAAAGAGTAGAACAGTCAAGTTCATAATCAGTCTTCTCAACTTTCTGACTAGGGTCTACTTCTATTACCTTATCAGCAATCAGCCCATTCAGATACTTGTTAGGCTGCTGTTCATGCCAAGCCAAGGTATGACCATAAACCGAAAGACCTGCATCTGTGGCATTCTTAACATATTCACTTACATTATCAAAATTCATGCGACCATCATCAGCAACACAAGAAGCCATCTTCATGGCGTTGCCGGCTACAGTCTCATTGAAATTGCTACCAGCAAGACAATATACAAGTCCCTGCTTGTTGAATTCGGCTGCTTCAAGCGCAATGCCCAACTTAAAGTTGGGATTGCACTTGCCGGCAGCTTTCATATCTTCCACGTATTTCTTCAAAGGCTCGTAGTTATTCAGATACTGATATTCCTTCAAACTCTTGGTCATATCAGTTCTGTACTCCGAGAACTTGTCATCAGCACAAGAAGACAAAGCCAAGAGAGCCATCAAGCCTAAACCTAAATTAATATTTTTCAATTTCATAATAATCAAATTATTAGAATGACACTTATCTATCAAGAATATTACTTCCTGATATACTGAGGACTGAATTGAACAATACCATTGGTGTTACCACGAGTCTGGGCAACAAACTGATCGGATGTTTCCAAAACAATGCCTGAACCGAAATCAACCTTGTAATTGAGAGTCAGGATGTCACGATCCTTGTTACCCCAAGCCAACTTTGCTCCCTTTTCTACAAACTTACCTGTACCAGAAGCAGTCATGCCCTCTGTATCAGAAGAAACGGTACAATTACCATTATCATCGAACGTAAGTTTCAAGTTGCAAGTGACCTTTGAGCCGTCAGCTTTATTTACAGAGGCTACGAAATTACATTCCTTCAAACTCTTGGTTGTAATTCGACTCACTTCATCCTTTTCAATAGTTGCACCTTCACGCTTTACCTCATGAGTTTGTCCATTCTCTGTAATCTTGTCAGTTCCTCTACGGAAATAAAAGCCATCCCATGGATTCATAAACTTAACGCAATAAAGGATATAATCCTTAGGAGCAATTAACCAAGCTGAAGCATCAGTACGAACAGGAGTTGTACCTGCAACGGCAGGAGAACCCGAAAGAATAGAATCGGCTCCCACCATTTCCTTGATGCGAACTGGGATTACATATGTATTCTTTGCACAATCAGGGTCAGCAAAAAAAGCATCCTCCAACTTAACCTGAAGACGTCCCTGCATTTTCCCATTATACGCAACCGTCTTGGTAGGAATTGTATAATAATTGCTAGGCATTGGCTTTACAGGAGTGACCCCATCCTCAAAATACAGATTGTCACACAATGAATTATCAACATCTACATTCAATGTGATGTTTTTTCCATTATATGCTCCACCCATTGTAGATACAATATACAATACATGATTATTATCATCCGTATTATCGCGATTCTCATCATTGCCTAAAACTACAGAACGTTCGATATACTGATAAGGATAATATACAGTAGTACCGCCCTCATAATCAGGAAATTCTTGGTTGCCATTCTCACAAGAGTTAAAGCCAAAAGCCAAGATTCCCAATGCAGCCATGGACAAATATTTGCTTATCTTCATTGTTTTCATCATTTTAAATATTAGTCGTTATTTTTTACTTCCCAGCCCTTATTCTGCTGCAAGTTGCTCCACTTCAACATTTCGCTCTGTGGTATAGGACCGTAATACATGTAATCTTTATAGTTGCGATCCTCAACCTTCATGACTTTGTATAATGGGGCACCAGCCTCTAAAGTGATTTCTATACCACGCACAGCCTCATTTAGAGGAGCTTTCCAACGGCGAAGGTCACTAAAGCGCTTATTTTCAAAACAAAGTTCCAAACGACGCTCGTTTCGAATCAACTCACGCATTTTCTCTTTGCTACCAGCGCACTCATCCAAGTATGGATCCTCGCCAAACTCGCCAATTCCGGCACGCTCACGGATTGCCTTGATTACATCGTAAGCTGAGTAGTTGTGAGTTCCCTTACCCTTTGGTCCCCAAGCCTCGTTGGCAGCCTCAGCGTAATCGAGGAATATCTCAGTATAGCGAATATACACAGGATAATGATACTGAGGATTCTTTGAATTAGGGTCAGGATTACAATCCTCACGCAACAGCTTTTTCATGTAATAGCCTGTACGAGTAGAATTGGAAATCTTATTCAAACCATCATTGTTATTAGCCGTCGTAATGTCTGTATGAATGGTCTTTCCCTTATAAGTACTACCATCATGAATGATATAAAGGTCAAGACGAGGATCTCGATTGCTGTAAGGATTCAACTTATCATACTCAGAACGATCATCGGTGATAGGATAACCATTTACAGCAGGGAATGCATCGACCAGATTCTGAGTTGGGTTGATTCTACCCTTACCATAAAGAGACGGAGGGAAATTATCAGACTCTTGGTTCAGACCAAGATCCCAGTCATCAGCACCATTGGTACGACTGCCACGCCAAAGAATTTCAGCAGGACAAGCACCTGAGCCAAGCGCATCGATTTCCCTGGTTTGCATAAACCAATTATTACCTGTAGCAGACAATCCATTCACACCATTGATACGGTCAAGAACGGTAGCTGCATCGTCAGCAGCCTTAGCATAATCCACGTTTGTACCTTCAGAGAAAGCAGGACTAGCTGCAAGCAAAGATACCTGTGAGCGAATAGCCTCAGCGATACGACCGCTGATACGACCACGCATAATGGAACCAAACACACGGTTGTAGTCTCCTGCGGTCTTTACTCCGATTTCCTTATACTTGGCAGGAACATCGTTATCATCAGTCAAATCATTGTAATCAAGAGGGAGAAGCTTGGCAGCCTCGTCCAAATCGCTATAGATTTGATCCAAGCACTCTTGGAATGTATTACGTGGCTTGTTGAAATCATCAGTAGAAGTCTCTGGTTCTGTCAAATTAGGAACGCCAAGCAATTTGCCATCGGCTGTCCATCCACCATGATTCATCAAAAGATAATACAAGTTGAGAGCTCTCAAAGCATAAGCTTCACCTTTACGGCTATCACAATACATCCTACGGGCATTTTCGTCCTTTGCCCAGTTTACCTTATCTACCTCCTGAAGGAAGATATTGAGATATTGGATACAAGCACGACCATTTGCCCATCTAGACATAGGATCGCTATTAGCAGTCCAAGAACCTGTAGCCATCTTGAGAAAGCTATTTGTCAAGTCATTGCTTACAGCGTCATCTGTAGCAATATCAGTAACACTCTTGGTATTGTAAGGAAGCATCGCATAACCATATCCCAATAGTCCCTGAGCGTATGTTGGCTCATTGTAAATCTCATCCAAGCCACGGTTGTTTTCCTCTGCAGGCTCGAAGAGATCTGAGCAAGAAACCAAGGTAAGCGACATTGCTGCTAATATAAATATATTTTTTACTTTCATTTCTTTCTACATTTTAAAATGATTAGAATGTTGCCTTTACACCTATATTATAATAGCGTGTCTGAGGCGCAGACCCAACGTTCATCTCTAAGACTTCGCGCTCTCCTGAAATGGTAAGCAAGTTAGCTCCGCTTACGTATGCCGACAACCCCTTAAGCCATGTCTTTTGGAACAAAGTACTAGGCAAGTCGTAAGTTATCTGGACCTTAGCCAAGCTGAAAGCATCCGTCTTGTACATCCAGAAGTCTGATGTCTGGAAGTTGTTGTTACCATCAAGAGATGTCAAACGAGGATAGGTTGCAGTCTCTTTGGTTTCCTCTGTCCATCGGTTACGAACTACAGCAGAATATTTGCTATCGCCCTTTACCCACCAATAAGAATTATTCTTGACTCCCCAAGCACCGAAGTTACCGGTACCAAGAGCGAAGAAGGTAAAGTTCTTCCACTTAGCTGTAAGATTGACACCAAGCGTGAATGGTGCTCCATACCAACCACCCTTACCCAAGAAGACTTGGTCGTATTGGTCAATTTTATTATCACCATTTACATCCACATACTTGATGTCACCAGGTTTAACTGTTCCACCAAAATAGCTTTGGTCTGGAGAAGTTTTGATTTCCTCCTCGCTTTGGAAGAGACCTGCGCTCTTGTAACCCCAAATGCCATCAACTGCCTTTCCTTGTCTGTTCTGATACTGCTCTACGTTGTTCTCATCTCGTTTGGTAGCCTTGGTTGTATAGTAAGTACCTGTCACACCAAGTGAGAGATCCACATCACCTACCTTCTTATTGAAGTTGGCTGCGAAATCAAATCCTACTCTACGATTATTGTTGTAATTCAGTACAGGCATAAACGAAGCCGCTGGATAACCAGTATTCAAATGAGATGGATAGAATGTTGGCGAAGAGATGAGATAACCCTCCATCGAATTGATGAAGAAACTTGCATCCAATGTCACCAATTTCTGCCACAGGGATGTCTTGAAATTCAGAGACAACTCTTTGCGCTTGATAAAATCAAGGTCTTTGTTCTCACCTCTTTTTGAATAGGTGTATTTATCGCTAGATCCATCATACCATCCATAGCCGTAATCAGAAGTCCAAATACTCTGATAGAGATAGTAGCGATTGTCACCATTTGCTATATCAATATCCTCATTGATAATACTACCTGATACACTAATCATCATGTCATCTACCACCTTGGAATTCTTCAAGAAAGACTCATTCTTGAGTCTCCAACCCAAAGAAAGTGATGGTGAGAGAGCCTCACGATGACCTGGAGCCAACTGGGCAGAGTGAATGGCAGCTAATCCAAAATCTGCGTAATACTTCTGGGCATAATTGTAAGAAGCATCGAATGCAAGATTGGCACTAGAGTTCTTATGATACTGTCCAGACTTCGACTGCTGGAAGCCAGAAGCTATCAACATTGCCGACAGATTGTGAACCTTGTTGAAAGTATTGTTGTAGTTGAACTGACCAGAGAAAAACATGGTCTGGTTATCTGTACTTCCGCTGATGTTCTGGTTGCCAGACTTTTTATCCTCACCTTCCTTCTTCAATGCGACAATCATATCCTTGCCATCAATGTTAGCCCATGTTGGGATATAAACAGCATAGCTATTATCGAAAGAAGTATTATAAGAGGTGGCATAGTCAACTGCGAAATGAGTCTCGAAAGACAAGCCCTTCAACACCTTGTGCAAGTTGATATTGATACCCGTATCAAACTGGAATTGACGACTAGTAAATTTACTACTTCCTGCAGAATAGATATCAGCAAAAACATTGGAAGAGTTTGCCTGAGTACCAGCAAGGAAGTATTTGCCATCTACCAACTTCGCAACGCTCATCAAGTCCCAAGCAGCCTTAGCATTAGGGGCTATCATATCTGTGGAGATAAGAGGAGCTGCATTCTGTGGAAAATTAGGACGCCAAGTAGCAGCAGCTTCCCAGTAATTACCCTTTGCAGAATGAGAATCATAGAAGGTTGCACTGGAGTTGACCCAAGCCTTAATATCATCAGTAATGTCTATATCCACATTACCACGAACGCTGAAGCGCTGGGTATTATTATTCTTTGCCTCACCAAACTTGAAATAATCGCCCTGACGATAATAGTTGATATTGCTATAGAAATGAGCTCGCTTACCACCACCGCTGATTTCTGCAGTAGCCTCATAACGGCTGTTCATCTTTCTGAGATAATCAGAAGAATAGAAATCGAGATTAGGATAACGATAAGGGTTCAAACCTGCTCCATGATTATAGATGTCCTCAGCAGAATAAAGCTCAGACAGACCATCATTACGACGAGCCTCGTTATAGAGAGTCATATACTCTGCACTGCTAAGATACTCAGGATAAGACTTTGCTACATTCAAACCTGCATTAGCCTGCACCTCGACCTTCAAGCCGTCATTATGACCACGCTTGGTAGTTATGACTACAGCACCCTTGGCAGCCTTGCTACCATAGAGCACCACAGCCTGCGCACCCTTGAGGAAAGAAATCTGTGCAATCTCACTTGGTTGAACGTTGTTAGCTTCACGAGGCACACCATCTACCAAGACGAGATAACCAGCGTTGTCGGCATCCATACCCCAGAGAGAATTGCCATTCCAACCACCTACATAACCTTGCATATTGTCGAGGCTATAAGTATGGTAATTCTTCTTCATCAAGTTCTCTACATCGACTACAGACACACCGCCCAAGATGTCATCCTTGGCTACCTTTCGGTAAGCCACCTGAACCATCTCCTTGTCGGCACTGGCTGTATCGGATTCGCTTGTCTGTGCAGTCTTGGCATTGGCACCAAGAGGAGCCAAAGCCACGAGACTTGCTACAAAAAGCTTATAATTATATGATTTGAATCTTGAATTCATACTATCATTATTCATTTAGTATTACTAATTTATAATTTTAAACCTTACCAGCCTGGATTTTGTTTAAACTCTGAACTGATCTGAGTCTCCTTGATTGGCAATGGGAACCAATAGTGCTTGGTACCAAAATTACGAGTCAATATCAACTTTCTACGATAATTGGCAACCCGAGCGTCCTTAGGATCATTCTTCGTATAGAAGTCTGCACTTTCCACACGGTCAAACTCCTGTGAGAATTTTTGATTATATGGTGCCTCTGTCAGAAGCAACCAACGCTGCAAGTCACAAAAACGGAATCCTTCGAAAGAAAGTTCTACCTCACGCTCACGACGGACCTCATCCATGAACTTATGGTTGTCTGCAACAAATTCTGGAGCAACATGACCTGCACCACAACGGTCGCGAAGTGTATTAATTGCATCTTCTGCGGTCTTGCCAAAGTTTGAAGACTTGCCAGAAGCACCACCGAATGCAGCACAAGCCTCTGCATACATCAAGTATATGTCTGCAAGACGCATATATGGCAAATAGCAGTGTAAAGCTGAACCCCAATCGTAATCTTTATCCACTTCATTACAAGTATGAGGCACCAACTTCTGAATGAAATAACCCGTACGGCTTGCATTTGCTATTGGGCGCATATTACCACCCGTATATAATTGGCAATACTGTAAATCTGCATACTGACCAGGTGTTCCGTTCAAATACTTAAAACCATCGAAGACGATATCGTGGTAGAAACGGGGATCACGATTTTTGAAAGGATGCTCAGGGTCGAAACCAGACTTTGGATTGGGTACATACTGACCATTCTCAACCAAATAGATTGGTTCTCCGTTAGCCATTCCATAAGCCTCTACAAGGTTGGCCGTAGGTTGGTGAATGACATTATCATGAGCAACTACTTTCTGTACCTTAGGGCCAAAGACCTTAGAGGTATTCCAGTTAGAGCCATTAAAATCAGGAGATGGACCACGGAAGATAGCTTCAACCGTTCCAGGCATTTTCCAGTTCTGCTTCTTGGTATAGAATATATCAGAAAAACAGCTATTGGCATCAGCAGATTTCTCATGATTGTAGATGTCTGAGTACTTAAACTCTGCCAATGCATATTGTGTCTGACCAGCTTCCACAAGAGAGAGCAGTTCACCAAAAGCCTCAGCTGCCTTCTTAGCATATTCCTGATCATAATCATAAGTCTTGCCATTCTTGCTGGCACCAATCTGCGCACCATTCTTCATCAAAGGACTAGCAGCCCAAAGATAGGTTTTACCAAGATAACCAAGAGCCATGATCTTATTGATGCGAAGATCATTCTTACCTTGTGTGGCAGCACCTGCAGAAGTCTTATCCCAATTAATAGGCAACAAATCGGCAGCCTTGCGGAAATCAGCTGCCGCTCTATCAGCGCATTCCTGATAAGAAAGACGTGGCAATCTCTGCTCGGCATTGGCATCGAGATAAGTATCCACATAAGGCATACCACCAAAATACTCCATCATTTCCTCATGCCACCATGCACGGAAGAAATAGAGCTGACCCTCTATCAGTTTTTTCTCTTCAGCACTTCCAGTCACAAACTTGTCGATATTCTGTAAACCGAGATTACATTTTCTGATGCAATACCACGCATGGTTCCAAATACCGTGTGCGAACTTATCTGTGGAAGTAGAAGAACCATCACGCTTTAGCCAGTTACCAGTAGATTCCCATGCACGGAAGTTACCTAAATCAACCTGATGGGTCATTCTATTATCAGCCTCAGGATTGAAGATTTCATCATCACCCCAGTTCCATGAAGGACAATAGTTACATTTCTCTTTATCAGGGATACAGTTGTATATTTCCTCAACGAAACCTTGGAAATTACGGAAATTGGCAAAGGCATCGTCTGCAGAAACTGTTGAGTCTGGCTCCTTGTCCAAGTAGTCTTGACAAGAACTCAGCGAAGTACCGAGAGCCAGCGAGACGCATCCCGTCAACAATATTGTCTTTATCTTATTTTTCATCTGAATATTTTTTTTAATAATTACAATGAGAATTTAACACCTAAGTTGAAGCGGCGAACCGTAGGGTATGCTCCCAACCAGCCACCACCACCGAGGTTTGCCTCACGGTCATCAGGCATACGAGTCCAGAGCCAGAGGTTATTACCATTCAAGTAAATCTTGAGGTAGTTTACGCCTAATGCCTTAATCCAACCCTTGGTCCAGGTATAAGCAATCTCGACATTCTTCAATCGAATGTAAGAACCATCATACATAAACTGTGTACCATAGGTGTAACTTGAAGCAGTGGCACCCCAACGAGGAAGGATACATTCTGCATTGCTTTGATTCTTATTCCACCAAGTACCAGTATCATAAACATTATCAAGCATATTACCAAAGCTTGTCAATGATACGTCACGGGTCACATTAGTTACTCCATAGAACTGAGCGAAAGCTGAGAACCCTTTCCATTCGAAACCAATAGTAGCATTATAGGTGTTCTGCGGACTACTGCTATAACCTACAGGAGCCGAGTCCCTGCTATCAACAACACCATCACCATTGAAATCAACAATGTAATAGTCACCAACCAAACGGTGATTGTCATTGGAGTCGTGCGCCGGAGAACCTATCAAATCATCAATATTATTGATAAAGCCCTTATCTATATAAGAGTGATACTGATTCATGGCAAATCCTGCCTCCTTTTGATAATTTGGAGTAAAGATGGCATCATCCTTCAAAATTACCTTATTCTTGGCATGGGTCATATTGAAATTACCCCAGAGACGCAAGCCATTAGCAAACACCTTATTAAGTTTCAATTCCCACTCGTAACCACTGGTACGAACCTTACCTTTATTAATAGTAGGTGCTGTCGTTCCGAAATAAGAAGGAACAGAACGGTTGGAGCCGAAAATCAAGATGTCATTACGACGATCACAGAAGAAATCCAAAGAACCAGTAATCAAGCCTCCCAAGAAACCATAATCAATACCGAAGTTGGTTTTCTTAACTGTTTCCCATTTCACATTATCATTTCCAAGAGTGTTCTGTCGATACCATGTATAGATGCTCTCTGTATGGTCGAGATCCATCGTAGTCTTGCCGCCATACGCCCACTGGCTCATATACAACCAGCGACGAGAAGAATCAAATGGGTCACCAATGTTGTCATCACCAATCTCACCATAGGAAGCGCGGAACTTCAACATATCGATGATGTGATTGTCACGAAGAGACTTCATGAAGTTTTCCTCAGTGATGGTCCATCCGATAGCACCTGAATTGAAGAAGGCAAAACGATTGTCCTTGCTGAACTTTTCTGATCCGTTATAGGCACCATTATACTCGATGTTATAACGACCTGCATAGCTATAGGTAGCACGGAACGCCCAGTCCTCACGGTAAGTTGGCATCACGCTACCACGTGCATTCTCCTGACGTGAGAACAAGCCCATGGCTGATACATCATGCTGTCCAAACTTGCGAGCCCAGTTGAGCTGCAACTGATAGTAGAGGTTGCGAACAGTCTGGTTATTATCTACAGAACCACCTTCCGTTGACCAGTTCACACCTTGCTGCCAATCAAACTTATTATTTCCTTCAAGTTCTTTACCATAAGTAACCTGACCTGTTTCAGGATCAATATACTTAGTCTGGGCTTCATTATTCAAGTCATTGATACCTCGTCCTGTCTCAACAAAAACATTATCCCAAGAGATAGTACCACGGAAATTTAAGCCTTTGGTTATGAAATCCAATTTCTGCTCAAGGGTAAAGTCTGTATTGATACGAGTGGTTGTAGCCTGTGCTGTACCACCGATAGCAAGATTCTGTGCAGAGTTACTTACATTGGAAGCAGATGGATAGAATCCCCATGTGCCGTCAGAATATTGTGGCAAGAACACATCTGGAGCGATGTTATAAGCACCAGCCCACTGCTGACCAATCTGCCACTCACTATTGCTCATGTTACTCCAAGGAGCTTTTCTTACGCCATTGCTACCAGCCACATTTACCTTCAAAGTAGTGCTACTTGTGATGGCAAAGTCCAAGTTACTACGAACATTGATACGATTGTATCCATAGCCAGAGTTGTAGTTACGACCATTGTCATACTCACGGAAGAGGTCACCCTCATGCACGAAATCAGCAGAAGCGAAGTACTTAACGAATTTTGTACCACCACTCACGTTCACGTTCGCATTATAGGACATAGCAGACTTTTTGAAAAGTGCATCCTGCCAATCCACATTGGCATAACGTTCACGCTGCTCCTGCGTAGTCTGGTTTCGATAGTTGTCTATAAAAGACTGAGGACGAAGATATGAAACACCTTCAGGATAAATGCCCAGTTCACGTTCTACCACTTGGTTGCGAAGCATCAACGCATCATAAGAGTCGTACTTATTAGGCAACTTAGAAGGAGCTTTCAACGTAGCATTGAAACCAATGTCAATCTTAGCCTTGCCTTCCTGACCACGCTTGGTGGTAACCAAGATGACACCATTGGCTCCCTTCACACCATAGACTGCAGTAGCAGAAGCATCCTTCAGTACAGAGATGCTCTCCACAGAAGAGATGTCCACGCTGCTCAGAGGACGTTCAATACCATCAACGAGAACGAGAGGGTCGGAATTGTTCCATGAACTAGAACCACGGATGATAATCTGAGGTTCCTCCTCACCAGGCATACCATTGCCTTGGATTGTAACAACTCCTGGGAGGTTACCTGTCAAGGCTGAACCGACGTCGCTGACACCAGCTGCACGCTCCAAAACCTCACCAGTAGTCTGGGTGATGGAACCTACGACAGAAGCCTTCTTCTGCTGACCATAACCAACGACTACAACTTCGCCGATGGCGTTGTCATCTTCAAGAGTAAGTTTGAACTCTCTCTTCTTACCAATCTTTACTTCCTTGGTCTTCATACCTACGTATGTAAATACGAGGATAGAATTCTCAGAAGGAACACTGATGCTGAAATTACCATCTAAGTCGGTGACCGCACCGACGCTGGCATTACCTTTCACTTTTACAGTGGCACCTATCAGAGGCTCACCTGTACCGTCAACAAGATTACCCTTGACCTGGATATTCTGTGCCTGAGCATTCAGGCTGCAGAAAGCTCCCACCAAGCATAAGGCTGCTGTCCGTTTCATTGTTAACACTTGTTCAATCATGTTCTATTCATTTTTGATTTATGCTTTAAAAATTTAGGCGTGCGCTAAAACTGTTTATTCACGGCGGCAAAGGTATGGATTTCTTTCGAAACATACTTTGCGTGGTGTAACAGAAAGTTTATCATTTTAGAAAAACCTTGCGAGAACGTATTTTTCCATTACTTAACAGTTGTTTTATTATATAAACACCTGCAGTTGGCTTTTCAACTTCTTTTCCTTCTATATTATAATATAAGGTGGAAACCACGTCTGCCTGGGTTTCTAATTGTTTAATTCCCGTTGTATTTTGTTTCAAATACCACTCTTTATACCAGTTCATACAGGCATAGCCGCAACACTCTTCGAACAATCCGTGTTTCTTGGCATTCTGGAAACCTGGAATCACCTTGCCCGTTTTAAGATATACATCAATATCGTAATATTCCTGTGGATGGGTAATCGTCATTCCGATATTGCCAAAGTGATCGTGAACTGCCTTCCATGCCAATCCCCATTTCGAGGTAGATGCTGTTGCCCAGCTTCCCAGGTTAGGTTGTATCCACTGTCCCCACTCATTATAGTGACCTTCGCTCGCCTTGTCGGGATCTTCCGGACTCCAGTCTATCTCCGTTACCATGATAGGCTTCGTCTCTACCATCGGCACCTGATTTTTGAAGTTGCGGATGAAAGTATCGTGATCGTAATTCTTATCGGTCATATTTCCATACCATCCGGAATAAACATGTACTGCATAAGAGAAATTGTCCTCGCTATCGGTGATAGGATACTTGACGTAATCCTGGTACTGACTCTGATAACCTGCGCCCGGAACCCAGATGATTCCCTTGAAGCCCTGCTCGCGAATCACATCCACCACCGGCTGGAAGTAGTCATGCAAAGCCCTTTCCGAATTCGTTCCGTCTGAAAGATGTACTCTCACAGGCTCGTTGGCAAGTTCGATGGAGATTACTCCTTCATTCTGCTTGATGTATTCATCGGCAGCAAATGCTTTCCAGATAGCCTTCAGATAGCGGTTATACTTGTCGCCAACACTGATATCACCAGGACAGACACCCGGTGGGCGTACGATGACGTAGAGTCCGTGGGCGATGGCATCCTTAATTAATGGGATATAGAGTTTCTGCAGATAGAGTCGGTAGCGCGCCATGTTGAATGCTGAGATGTCAGCCTCATTCTCTGCCTTCTTCGATGGATCGTTGGTCCAACATGGATCCATGTGCAATCGGAACACGGTACAATAAGCCCCCTGCTTCTTGTCGGTGATGGCAGAAAACTGCTTAGAGAAATATTCCAGGCAAGGCTTTATGTCTGACTCCGAATAGTCAGCCTTCCACTGTTGCCATCTCCACCCATTGAAGTAGCGGTTCGGTGTATCCATCACACCATGCAAGACAACAGTCTTACCATTGGCATCCACCAGATTCTTACCCTGCACACGGAGTGCCGGCAGATTATCTGCAGCCAGCCCCGCCATTGACAGCATAGTCATGGCGAGTGACATTAACAATTTCTTTCTGTTCATTGTTACAATTATTTTTAGATTTATCATATATTGTCAGTCTTCATATCAAATCATGGAGGATTGTCAGGTTCAAGTCTACAGAAAAGGATGCTGGTCTTTTAAAATGGAATGGCGCGTAATCACTACGCACCATTTCCGAAAACCAATTAATCATGATTCTATATAAAAACCATAATATCTAAATCATTTAGAAAATCTTAAACCTATTCTACAAACTATTATGTATAAACCTAACTAACCTAAATATACTAAATATATACAACTTAAAAACCGATGCAAAGATACTTCTAATCTATCATATATACTTTATAATAAGTAACCAATAGTTTTTCTCTCGTACCACATGTAACATTATCTTTACCCTACGTAACATTTTAACATCTTTTTTAATATATTCTCGTAAAAAACATACCTTATCATGCATTATTCTCCCATTAATTTTGTATTTTTGCAAACGAATATAAAAAAGCCAAAAAAGACAATGAAACCAAGAATCATGATGATTTCCATGAAATCAAATCTCAGAACAATGAGATACATCGGTCTTTTACTGATGTTTATCTTCTGTCTCACTGCGCAGAACATGATGGCGCAGCGAGGAAAACTTTTCAATTCAGACAACCAGCTTTCGAGCAACCTTGCCACTCAGGTGTTCCAGGATTCAAATGGTTTCATTTGGATTGCCACCCGTAACGGCTTGAATATCTATGATGGCTATAACTTTATGGTCATCAGAAAAACCTACAACAACAGTAACGGGCTCAACAGCAACTATATCAACTGTATAACACAGGATGAAAAGGGGCGTATTGTGCTGGGAACAAACAAGTCGCTACTTATACTTAATGGTAAAAGGTTCTGCAACGTACCTATGCTCGATTCAAGAAATAAGCCTATAAACACTTACGTTACCCAGGTAAGCCGTTTGCACAATGGCGATATTGCTGTCGTTACCTCCGGTTACGGCATCATGACCAAGAAAACAGATGCAAACGCCTGTTACACCATGAAAGGAGAAGTGGAGAACTTGAAATACATACATAAAATTCTGGAAGACAAACAAGAAAGGCTCTGGATTATCCTGGAAAACGGAAAGCTGTTACGGAAAGAAAAGAACGGCAAGCTTGTTTCACGCATCATGGGAACAGAGCAACTTAACACACAAGATATCAGGCAAGACGACAAGGGCAACATTTATCTTGCTACCAAGAATGAAGGTGTTTACCTTCTCAAGGCTGGTTCAACCGCCTTCACCAAGATAGCCGGCATTGGCAATCTTCCTATTGACAACATCTATATCAGCCGCGACCAGCGCTTGTTTATCGGTTGCGATGGTATGGGTATCTTCGTGTATAATCCTATAACAGGATTCTTGCAAAATAATCCTCTGTTCTGCCATGAAGTAAATCTTGCCAAGAGCAAGATTACCAGCATTATAGAAGATTCTACGGGAAACATCTGGGTGAGTATGCTCCAGAAGGGCGTATTCATGCAGTCGCAGGCTCAATGCGATTTCAACTATATGGGCTACCGTTTGGACAGCCGCAACGTGATAGGCGAAAACAGCATCACAAGTCTGTGTGCCAACCAGGGCGATCAAGTCTGGGTGGGCACCGACAAGGATGGTCTTTACCTCTTTGACATAAAAACAGGTAGCATCAAGAGCCATTTATTAAGCAACACCACGGTACTGGCACTCTGCAAAGACAAGAAAGGCAGAACATGGGTAGGAACCTATACTGACGGCATCGGATTGATAGATGCGGGGGGATCTTTCCATCCATTCAGCCTAGGCATAGGCAACCAGGCGGGCATCTTCGATATCCAGGAAGACCCGCAGGGCAATGTATGGTTTGCTACCATGGGCAAAGGACTTTTCCGCCTTTCTCCAGATGGAAGCATCAAGCAATGGAAAACACAAGATGGTGCCGACAACAACCTGAAAAAAAACAGTATTCCTAATGATTACCTCATAAAACTTAGCATCTCAAAAGATGGTAAGCGGGTTTTCGTAGCCACTTCTGTGGGTCTGGCTTGCTATGACCAGCAAAAAAATAGCTGGACTTCCACTTTCGGTGGCGTCAACTGTCTGAACAAGGGCAGTTTCTCTCATTGCGTTTATTCTGACAGCAAGAATCGCGTATGGTTTGGCACTGAAGACGGCGCAATCTGCTATGATCCGAAGAAGGGATATGCTCATCCGAAGATTTATAACACAGAACTTGGACTTTCAGACAACAGCGTAGCCAGCATCATAGAAGATTACAAGGGCAGAATCTGGATAGGAACTACCTGTGGCTTAAACCAGGTAGATACAGAAAAAGGAACTATCAACAAGTACTTCTCGGACAATGGCTTACAGAGCAATGAGTTCAGCGATGCAGCTGCCTGCACGCTCTGGGGAGGAAAGATGCTGGTGATGGGCGGAACCGGCGGTATCAACTGGTTTGATACGGACAAGGTGAAACAGCATCCTTGGCAGGCAAAAGTTACCATATCAGGACTTCTTGTTGGCAACAACCCTGTATACCCGGATATGGAATCGGGCATCTATACTATCACCGACAAAGGCGCCTACAACAGCGACAAGTTCTCCTTATCTCATGAAGACAACACCTTCACCATCCAATTGTCTACTCTTACATATAATAATGTAGAGCAGATCAGTTACGCCTACAGCATCAATGGTGAGGATTGGCGAACCATACAGTCTGGCATGAACGAACTGTCATTCTCACATATGCCAGCAGGTACCTATAAGTTCCGTGTCAAGGCCATCTGCAACGGATACGAAACCCCTGTCAAGGAGTTCTCCATCATCGTCCACCCAGCCTGGTACGCCAGCATCTGGGCAAGACTCTGCTATCTGCTTGCCTTCCTGGGGCTCTGTCTGCTCTATATCAAGCACCGCAAACGCAAGATGGAAGACCAGCTCATATTGCAGCAGCATATCCATGCGGAAGAGATGGGCGAAGCAAAACTGAAGTTCTTCATGAACATCAGCCACGAAATCCGTACCCCATTGACCCTTATCCTCACTCCGCTGTTCACGCTGATTAAGGAAGACAAAGACGCTCACCGACAGGGCATCTACGATATGATGCGTAAGAACTCGGAACGAATCCTGCACCTGATTAACCAGATGATGGACCTGAGAAAGATTGACAAGGGACAAATGGTGATGCACATGAGTGAAACCGATATGGTTGCCTTTATTGGCGATGAATACAAACTCTTCTGCCAGCAGGCGATAGCCAAGAGCATCCAATTCACCTTTGAGCACGAAGACGAGGCCCTCCCGGTATGGATAGACCGCGACAACTTTGACAAGGTATTGATGAATGTCCTGTCAAACGCCTTCAAGTTTACTCCTGCAGGCGGCAGAATCCGTATCACCCTCTCCCACTCGCCTCATTATGTCCGCATCGCCATCAAGGACAGCGGCAAGGGCATTCAGGAGGAAAAGCTCGAAACGATTTTCCAGCGCTTCTATCAGAGTACCACCACTTCTTATGACCGGAATGTAGGTACGGGAATCGGTCTCGACCTGACGCGCTCACTCGTGGAACTGCACTACGGAACCATTACAGCCGCCAACAACAAGACACTTGATGAAGCCGACTGGAAGGAAGGAAGCCAGTTCCTCATCACGCTGCCTCTGGGCAACGAGCATCTGAAACCGGAAGAAATGATAGATGCACCGGAGCCACAGACTGCTGAAGACATCAAGGAACTGGAAGAAAACATGGAGGAAGGAAACGAAGAGAATGCTGCCGATACAGCCAATGACGCCGAAGAAGATTTCAAGAGCAAGGCAAAGAGCACCATCGCTGTGGTAGAAGACGATGAGGCAATACGTAATTTCCTGAAGACCCAACTACAGGAAACCTACAATATCCTTACCTTCTGCAACGGAAAGGAGGCGCTGCCGGAGATTATCAAGCAGAAGCCAAGCCTCGTTATCTCAGACATCATGATGCCAGAGATGGACGGCAATACGCTCTGTACCAAGATCAAGAACAATGTGAACACCAACCACATTCCAGTGATTCTGCTTACAGCGATGAGCAGAGAGGAAGACCAGCTGACCGGTTTGCAGTCGGGTGCCGATGCCTATGTGGTGAAGCCGTTCAATATGGACATTCTGCGTCGCACCATCATCAACCTGCTCAACGTGCGCCGTACTTTGAAAAACAAGTTTATGGGCAACGAGAGACAGAGCGACAGGCAGATTGCGATAGAAAAAGCCCTTTCGCCAAAAGACCAGCTGATGGAACAGGTGATGAAGGTAATCAATGATAACATGGATAATGAGGACCTGAGTGTGGATATGATTGCCCGCGAAGTAGGACTGAGCCGTGTGCATCTGCACCGCCGAATGAAGAAGCTGACCAACCAGACACCACATGCCTTCATCCGCAATACCCGTCTGCAATATGCCGAAAAGTTGCTGACCCACTCTAACAAGACGATAACAGACATCATGTTTAGCTGCGGTTTCTCCAACCCAGCCAGCTTCAGCACCATGTTCAAGAACTTTTATGGCTCTTCGCCTCGCGATTATATGCAGGCACACCGGAAAATCTAGCCTTTTCACTGCAGAAAAGGCCAGATGTTTCCCAAAATAAAGTATTTGTTACATATAGAGATGTTTATGATACGCCTCGCAAAGTGTTGGTAACATTCTGTGGGGGTATATTTAAAAGGAAAGCGGTAACTTTGCAGCAGAATTCTGAATACATGTTTCAGCCATGAGTTCAGATACTCATTCTGTAATTTTAAACCCAATAATAAAATGAAGAAAATTGCAATCTTATCGCTTTCCCTGACGCTTGCAGCCGCTGCACAGGCGCAGACAGCTGAGTTTGACTATTTCAAGTATGCGGGTAATGACGCTCGCTTCAATGTTGAAATCGACAAGACTCACCAGTATTACAACCCGGTACTGGCTGGTTTCTATCCAGACCCATCACTCTGTCGCGTAGGCGACACCTACTATCTGGTAAACTCTTCGTTTACCTTCTTCCCAGGTGTGCCTCTCTCAACCAGTAAAGACCTGGTCAACTGGCAGCCTGCCGGTCATGTCCTCGACCGCACATCACAGGTTCCATTGAAGGGCCAGCAGGTATCAGCCGGTATCTTCGCACCAGCCATCAGCTATAACAAGAAGAACAAGACCTTCTATATGATTACCACCAATGTGGGAGCCGGCAACTTCTTTGTGAAATCAAAAGATCCTTCTAAAGGCTGGAGCGAGCCTATCTATCTGAAGAAGATTGACGGCATCGACCCTAGCTTCTTCTTCGATGACAACGGAAAGGGATATATCGTGCATAACGGTCCGGTAGTTGGCGGTGCCGACTATGAGGGTCAGCGTGCTATCCGCTGCTTCGAATTCGACGTGAAGGGCGACAGCATCAAGGGCGACTTCAAGGAGATTCTGCGTGGCGGAACCCATGTAGAGGCGCGTCCTATCTGGATTGAGGGTCCTCACCTCTTCAAGAAGGGCAAGTTCTATTATCTGATGTGCGCCGAAGGTGGTACAGGCGGATGGCACAGCGAGGTTATCCTGCGTGCCAAGAATCCGATGGGACCATGGGAGGAATGCCCTAACAACCCTATTCTTACCCAGCGTACCGGTCTCGACCCTAACCGCAAGGACCCAGTATCAAGTGCTGGTCATGCCGACATCGTAGAAGATGGCAAGGGTAACTGGTGGGCTGTATTCCTGGCTTGCCGTCCTTATGAAGAGGATATGTACAACACAGGTCGCGATACTTATCTCCTGCCGGTAACCTGGAAGAATGGATGGCCAGAGATTCTTGCCAAGAATACTCCTATCTCTACCGTTGGAGAGAAGGCTGGTTTGAAGCCTGCCGCAAAGAATGAGTTCTCAGGCAACTTCTCTTATGTGGATAACTTCGAAGTTGATAACAATAAGGCGGGTCTGAAAGAGTTGAATCCACGCTGGATGTTCCTCCGCGACTTCGTTGACTGTTACAAGGTAGAAAACGGCAAATTGAAGTTCAATCTCCTGCCAGGCAATATCTACAAGCGTGAGCCGATGTCTGCCATCTGGGCACGTCAGCAGCACGGCACCTTCACAGCTGAGACAGAAATCAACTTTACTCCTCGCAACGACAAGGATATCGCAGGCTTGGCACTTCTCCAGAAGGAAGATCACAACTTCGTATTGGGTAAGACCATGAAGAATGGCAAGCTGTTGATTACCCTGACCCGTGCCGAGAAGAACAACGTAACTATCGCCTCTGCTCCTATCAAGGGAGGTAAGCTGAAGCTGAAGGTAGAAGGTCATGACAGATATTATGATTTCTATTATGCTGAAGAAGGCGGCAGCTGGCAGCTTCTTGCCAAGGGTGTAGATGCATCTAACCTGAGCACCCAGAAGAGCGGTGGCTTCCTCGGTGCCTGCATCGGTCTCTATGCTTCTTCCAACAAGGAATAAGGATTTGAGAAAAGATTAACGTTTTAGGAATAGATAATTAAAGAAAAGGTTGATACCTCGCATTTTGCCTGGTATCAACCTTCTTTTTTTATTTATTCTTCACAATATCCAATGTCATTTTTCCTACCCAGATAGCGCTCTTGCCGTTCTGGTCGATTGGCACCGGTTTGCCATCGAGATTGTTCAGATACTCCAACTGCTTGAAGTAGGTATGGCTATGACCGCCCAGTATCAGGTCGATGTCACGGGTAGCTGGGGCTACCTCGGAATCGTCGATGCCATCTATCTTCCAGCCCAGGTGGGAGATGCAGATGATGACATCACACTTCTCTTTCTTCTTCAATATCTCTGTCATTTCCTTTGCCTTGGCGATAGGATCGAGATACTTGATGCAGCCATAGTTGGCTTCGGTTACCAAGCCGGCAAGTTCCGGACACAAGCCGAAAACGCCAATCTTCAGTCCCTTGCGCTTGATAATGGTATAAGGCTTTACGACATTTGCCAGTTCGGTACCGGTGAAATCATAGTTGGAGCAGACGATAGGAAACTTCGCCATCTTGAAGATGCGCACCATGTTGTCTATTCCGAAATCAAACTCATGGTTTCCGATGGTAGCAGCATCATATTTCATCTCGTTCATCAGTCCTACTTCCACATCTCCCTTGAAGAGAGAGTAATAAGGTGAACCCTGCGAGAAATCGCCACTGTCAAAGAGCAGCAAGTCGGGATTCGCCTTACGCTCCTGCTTGATCATCGCCACCCTACGGAGGAAACCGCCACGATTGGCAGTTGCCGTATCTGCGAGATTCGGATTGATGGGCATTACGCATGAATGCGTATCGTTGGTATGGAGCACTACGAGTTGCTTTACCACCTTTGCCTCTTTCTTAGCTTTAGCCTGAACGGCTGCCGGCTGCATCATGAAGGATGCCAGAGCCAGACCTATATATAATAATGTATGTTTCATCAGAATTATCAACTATAAACTATTAACTATTCTACCACGCAGCGACCTTCAATCTTAGATTCCACCCTCTTGCCCTGTGCCTGCATCTCACGGAAATAATTCATGATGATGTAGCGCACATTGTTCTCTTTCTGCTTAGGAGCAAAGACATCGGTTCCGCTCTTGAAGGCTACGAGCTGGTCATTACCTTCGGCAAGATAATCGAGGGTTGCAACGCGGTAATTCTTCTCCGGATCAACTGGTTCACCGTTCAGCGTAACGCTCTTCAGTTTTCCATCCTTGGTGATTACCATTCTAACAGCATGGCTCAAGCCTTCGCCGCCACGATGAGCTATCTGCTGGAAGAGTTCCAGAACCTTATCGCCCTTCAGGGTCAGGAAACAGATTTTGTTCTCGAAAGGAGCCATATCGTTCACATCGCCTACAGTAACCTTACCCCTAGCAAGATTAGAACGGATGCCACCCATATTGTAAACAGCGAAAACAGGCTGTTCTTCAAACTGCTTGCCACCCCATACCAGGATGTCACAGAGCAAGTTACTGAGTTTGCTCTCCGGACGGTGACGGGTCATATCATGAGCAATATGACCTACAACAGGGCCCATGATACTGTCTACCTTACTCTTATAAGGAGCGATAAATCGGGTAGCCTCAGCATCAGGCAGTGCATCCCATTTCTGATCAACCAATATTCGGGTTCTCTCCACCTTCGCCACCTTGTATTTCTGGGCGAAAGCCGGACTTGCCATCAGCAGCATCACCGTTGATGCAAGTGCCACCTTCATACCATTCTTTTTCTTCATATTTATTGTTATCTTAATGTTTTGGAGTGCAAAAATACAAAATAAATCTGTGAAATCCGTGAAATCTGTGGGAAAAGACGCTGACCAGAAAGAAAAATAGTTAAATCTGCGAGAAAAAAGAAAGAAAGTGTCTGAAAATTTGCGAGATACAAGAAAAAGTAGTAACTTTGCACCCGCTTTTCGGCGTAACCGCTGTTGTCTGGGCAGAAGTGTTGTCCAAGTCCATGTTGCGTTGGAACGACAAACAATTTTTAATTTTATACAAAAAATGGATTTGATTAAAGTTGCTGAAGAAGCATTTGCAACCGGCAAGAAGTTCCCTGAGTTCAAGGCAGGTGATACTATCACAGTCGCTTACAAAATCGTCGAGGGTACTAAGGAGCGTATCCAGCTCTATCGTGGTGTTGTTATCAAGATCTCTGGTCATGGTGACAAGAAGCGTTTCACAGTTCGCAAGATGTCTGGTACTGTAGGTGTTGAGCGTATCTTCCCTATCGAGTCACCAGCTATCGATTCTATCGAGGTGAACAAGCGTGGTAAGGTTCGTCGCGCTAAGTTGTATTACTTGCGTAAGCTTACTGGTAAGAAGGCTCGTATCGCTGAGAAGAAGACTGTAGCTAAGGGTGCAGAATAATTTTTCTTAGGAGACCTAATCAGAAAAAAATAAAGGGAATCCAGTCTCACGACCGGGTTCCCTTTTTATATCTACAATCTTATACCGAAAAACAACTATCTTTACAATTCAATAAATCATGGCTGCCTACTAAACCAACCATGCTCCATTCTTTCATTTTTCGCCCGCATCATAATTCACAAGCCCATCCTCCGTGCCGTGTAAAGCACCTTGGAAATCATCCCAACTCTGGAATCCGGCGAGCAGCGCCAACTTGTCCAAAGTCTGGCGGGAAGGCTTCTCCTTCCCTTTCAATACATCCCACATTTTGTGGAAAACATGTGCCTTGCCAACCTTCTTTTCTATGTGTTCAGCAAGGACTTTCAAATCCTGTTTCATAACAACCCTCTCATATTTACTAACTGGGAGCAAAAGTACTGAAAAAGAATGAAACAGAGTACATTTTTCCCGACTTTTTTATGTTTTGGGGTAAAAAAAATGCTTTATATCATAAAAATGCTGTTTTTTAGGGCTTTTTACGAAACAGAAGTCCAATATCTCAATCATTTTTTGTAACTTTGCGCCAAATTCCAAAATACATTTCTTAGAAGATGAAAGAATTAGCACTTAAGTACGGATGTAATCCAAATCAGAAACCTTCTCGCATCTATATGGATGACGGAAGGGAGCTTCCTATCGAAGTGATCAACGGCCGTCCTGGCTACATCAACTTCCTGGATGCCTTCAATTCCTGGCAATTGGTCAAGGAACTCAAGGCTGCTACAGGAATGCCTGCTGCCGCTAGTTTCAAACACGTTTCTCCTGCCGGTGCAGCTATCGGCTTGCCTCTGAGCGACACATTGAAGAAGATTTACTTCGTTGATGATGTCAAGTTTGAGCTCTCTCCATTGGCTTGTGCCTATGCTCGTGCGCGTGGCGCTGACCGCATGTGCTCTTATGGCGACTTTGTTGCGCTGAGCGATGTATGCGACGAGGCTACAGCCCTCCTCATCAAGCGTGAGGTGAGCGATGGTGTCATTGCTCCTGGCTATACTCCTGAGGCTATCGAGGTTCTGAAGGAAAAGCGCAAGGGTACCTACTGCGTTATCAAGATTGATCCTGACTATGTGCCAGCTCCTATCGAGCGCAAGCAGGTGTTCGGTGTTACCTTCGAACAGGGACGCAACGAGGTGAAGCTTGATGATCCTGCTCTCTTCGAGGATGTTCCTACCAAGAACAAGACTTTCACTCCTGAGGCTAAGCGCGATCTGATTATCTCGCTCATCACCCTGAAGTATACTCAGAGTAACTCTGTATGCTACGTAAAGGATGGTCAGGCTATCGGTATCGGTGCCGGCCAGCAGAGCCGTATCCACTGTACCCGTCTGGCTGGTTCTAAGGCTGATGAGTGGTGGTTGCGCCAGTGTCCTAAGGTGATGAACCTGCCTTTTAAGGAGAAGATCCGTCGTGCCGACCGCGACAATACCATCAATGTCTATATCTCCGATGAGTGGGAGGATGTATTGCAGGACGGCGTTTGGGAGCAGTTCTTTACAGAGAAGCCTGAGCCATTGACCCGCGAGGAGAAGAAGGCTTGGATTGCCCAGAACAAGGGTGTATCTGTAGGTAGTGATGCTTTCTTCCCATTCGGCGACAATATTGAGCGTGCTCATAAGAGTGGTGTTGAATACATAGCAGAAGCAGGCGGTAGTATCCGTGACGATCATGTTATTGATACCTGCGACAAGTACGGCATCGCTATGGCGTTCACTCACGTTCGCCTCTTCCATCACTAATTTATTATATAATTAAGGTATATGAGTGACATTGACGATATTATCATGGGCGGTATGGTCTTCAAGGGCGGCGGTGGTCCTAAGAAGGATGACGACGACAAGGTGAAGACCAAAGCTAAGAAGAAAAAGTACATAACGGGTGCTCACGGTAGTGGCTCTGCCCGTCAGAAGGCAAAGTATCGCCAGCAGAGAGCCAATCGTAAATCCCAGAAGAAGAAATAATACTTCTCTATCATAAATAAATGTTTCGCCCGTGTGCTGTATAATAACAGCGCACGGGCGAACTATTTTCAGATAATGGAAAACATGAATAGAGTACTGGCAAGCGAAAGACAGCATACTGGTATAAGTAAGACAGCCCACTAGCAAGCGTATTGCCAGTGGGCTGTTCTTCTTAAACAGTTACTGGTTCTTTACACTCTTTACGCCCCTGCCCTTCGTTAGATGAAGGGTTACAGGCTTCAATTGATGCTTTCCGTGGTCATAAATGATAGCTGGATCCAGTCGTCTACCGCCAAAGCTAACCTCGAAATGGAGGTGCTCTGTTGTAGCCCTACCGGTACGGCCCGTCAAACCGATTACCTGACCAGCCTTTACCTTATCGCCCTTCTTCACCTTGTTCCTACTCTGATGACTGTAGAGCGTCTCGAAACCATAAGCATGCTTGATACGGATGCAGTTTCCGTAGCCATAGAAGGGTCCTGATGCAACAACCGTACCGTCAAAGGCTGCCACAATCTCATCATTCGGGCACGTCTTGAGGTCAACCCCCGAATGACGGCGCTTGCCACCATAAGGACTGATTACCTTGGCACCCGGCAAAGGATAAGCCCAGGCTGTCTTTTCTATCTTCTCCAAATCAAGCTCGAAAGTATTGGTAATGGTAAACGGATCATTAACCTCATCAGGATCGAGCGTCATTCCATCTCCTATTCCACCCTTTTTCTTGCCAGATGCCTCCTTGTCAGCCTCAGCATTTCTTCCTACAGAAGAATCCTTGCCACCGATAACCGAAGCAATGACACGGGCACCATGCTTGCGGAACTGCACGGTCTGGCGGCGCAACTTATGCGATTTCAACTCTACGAAAGTTTCCGGATTCAACCTACCGCCATTCACCATGATAGAGAAGTCGCAATAAGTTTCCCCCTCCTTAGAGCCTACAATGGCAATCGTCTGTCCGGCATCCACATGCTGTCCAACCTTAACCAGGTTCTCGGCATTGTTGGCATAAACGGTTTCCAGACCGCAATCGTGGCGCACCACGATGACATTACCCATTGATTCCGACTTTCTGGAAAGTCGCACATAACCTTCGAGCATCGCCTTGACAGCATCGCCTTTAGAGGTAGAAATACGCAACACATGATTGTTCAGAAGGGTTGCTTTGCCCACAGGAAGCGGGAAGGAATATTCCTTAGCACGGAATATCTCAAAGTCTACATTAAATGCCTGACTCTGGGCAAAGAGACCGGGTGTTGCAATACTCACCTGCTGCTGTTCGGCTGCCGTGAATACATTTTTAGCGGGCATAAAACTGCTCAGCGAGAACACCATGAGTCCTGCCACAGCCAATAGCCGCAATCCTTTTTTCATTCTTTTCATTATTTACTTTTTCTTTCCGATTTTCAAAATATTCTATAAACTATAAACTGAAAAACATCCATTTCTCCCTCTCCGTTCTTACAGAAAAGGAAAAATGGATGTTATCTTGAAAACTATCTGATACTTACCTGCTACCAGGCTTTTACTTCAACAAGATGCCAGTATAGATTCTGCCGCTCTCGATACCCAGCTTTCTGGCAGAGAAGTACTCATCGCTATGGGCAAAGGTACAGATGCCACAATCCTGGATATTCTCTTCGGCCACTCCACAATGCAGAAGAATCTGTCTGTTGCAGAGCGGAAGATTGAGATGCCATTTCAGCGGCTGCACGATATTCCCCTCAGCAGCCAGACGCTCACGCTCAGCAGGATCAACCGAGAAGGCGGCATTAGGACGCTGTTCGGCAATCTCTTCCATAGGGAAAGCTGCCTGCTCGAACGCCTCGTAAACCTCATCGCCCACCTCGAAATGGTCGAACGAAATGCCCGGACCTATCACCGCCTTCAACTTCTTCGGGTCGGTATGATAGGTAAACGCCATCTCTTGAATGGTTTTATGCACGATGCGAGCCAGCGTACCACGCCAGCCGGCATGGATGGCAGCCACAGCATGATGCTCCTCATCATAAAGAAGCACAGGGATGCAATCGGCAGTAGAAACACCGATACATACACCTTTCTGGTCAGTCATCACGGCATCTACACCTTCGAGCACCATCTTGCGGATATTCTCAGGCATGGTGAGAAACTCGCCGGCAATATTGCGCACCTCTACTCCATGCACCTGATGGGGCATGATGATATGGGCTGTATCAATACCCAACTCTGTGGCAAGACGCTTGCGGTTCTCGGCAACATGCTCGGCAAAATCGCCGCAATATTCGTTGATATTAAATTCGCCATAGTTGCCCTGGCTTACTCCTCCCTTGCGGGTAGTAGAGAAAGCCATGACACCAGCGGCTACCTGATATTCTTTGATCATAACATTTACTCGTATTCGAAATCATCGAGGTCGTCAACATCCTCGATTTCATCCTCATCAATATATTCTACTACATCCTCGCCCTCTGCAGCCAGTTCCTGCTGGAAGCGAGACATATCCTTGTCACGGTGAACAAGCGTATCTTCGGCAGTAATCTCCTGAAGCTTGTTGCTCTCAGAATTGAGTTCCTTCCAGAGCACGTCCTTCAGTTCCTGAATACCCTGTCCGGTAACAGAGGAGATGAAGACCACCGGAAGATCGGTAGGCAAAGTTTCCTTGAGCATTTCAATCAGTTCTTCGTCGAGCAGATCGCACTTGGTGATAGCCAGCACGCGATGCTTGTCGAGCATCTCTGGATTGAAGTTCTTCAGTTCACCCAGCAATACTTCATATTCTTTCTTGATGTCGTCAGTATCGCCCGGAACCATGAAGAGCAGCAGAGAGTTGCGCTCAATATGGCGGAGGAATCGCAAGCCCAAACCTTTTCCTTCGCTCGCGCCCTCGATGATGCCAGGAATATCAGCCATGACAAAACTCTGGTGATCGCGATAATCTACGATACCCAGCGATGGTTCGAGCGTAGTAAACGGATAGTTTGCAATCTTAGGACGGGCACTTGATACGGCACTCAGCAAAGTTGACTTACCGGCATTAGGGAAACCTACCAGACCTACATCGGCAAGGAGCTTGAGCTCCATGATGATGGTCATCTCCTGCATAGGTTCGCCCGGCTGTGCATAGCGAGGAGCCTGGTTGGTAGAGGTACGGAACTGGAAGTTGCCCAATCCGCCACGACCGCCCTTGAGGAGCAGAACTTCCTGCCCGTCATAAGCCACATCGCATACAAACTTGCCTGTTTCGGCATTATATACCACGGTACCACAAGGCACATCGATATAAATATCCTTGCCATCGGTTCCATGACACTTATCACGGCCACCATTTCCACCATGCTCGGCAAAGAAGTGGCGCTGATACTTGAGGTGCAGCAACGTCCAGTAGTTATGGTTGCCGCGGAGATAGATGCTTCCTCCACGTCCGCCGTCGCCACCGTCAGGACCGCCGTTAGGCTGGTACTTTACGTGGCGCAGGTGCATGGAGCCCTTGCCACCCTTACCAGAGCGGCATTGTATCTTTACGTAGTCTACGAAATTGGATTCAGCCATTTATTCTTTTCTTTTTATTTATTTAATGAATAAATCTTCCCCACCATAGAGCGGGGAAGATTCTTTATCTTGATTACAAGTTGTCGATTACATTGCAAACACGAGCGAAGATCTCATCTACAGTACCGAGACCCTCGATGTGGTGATGAATGCCTTCCTTCTCATACCAGTCGATGAGCGGAGCAGTCTGTGTATGATAAACATTGAGACGCTTCTTGATAGTCTCCTCGTTATCATCAGAACGGCCGCTTTCCTTACCGCGGTTAATCAGGCGAGCCATCAGCTCATCCTCAGGAACAGCCAACTCAATCATCGCAGCAATCTTATGACCACGCTCAGAAAGCATCTTCTTCAGAGCCTCAGCCTGTGGAGTGGTACGTGGGAAACCGTCGAAGATTACACCAGCGTGATCCTTACCGAAGCTATCGTATACACTTGCGAGGATGTCAATCATCAACTCGTCTGGAATCAACTGACCATTGTCGATATAACCCTTAGCTGTCTTACCAAGTTCTGTACCGTTCTTGATTTCGTTACGAAGTACATCACCTGTAGAAATGTGACCGAGACCATACTTCTCGATCATCTTGTCGCTCTGTGTGCCTTTACCTGCACCTGGAGCGCCGAAAATTACGATATTTTTCATTTTTACCTTAATATATATATAAAATATTTATGTTGTGTCAGAAACTTAACTATATTTATTAACCCACTTCTGCCCCTTTGGAGACAAAAGAACTGCAAAAACAATTCCAAAGAGAACTGTTACAACGCCTAAGAAAAATAATGCATCCATTTTATGTCCTCCTATTTTTCTACAATGGTGTAGATGTCGCGGAGGTTTCTGCCTTCTTGGTCATAATCCAATCCATATCCCACGATGAAATCGTTAGGGATTTCCATAACAGCATAGTTGATATCAAGATCAACCTTCAAGTTGCCTGGTTTCACGAGGAGGGAACAAATTTCGATGCTGGCTGGGTTCATCTTCTTCAGGTCTTCAATCATGTGAGCCATGGTGAAACCGGAATCTACGATGTCCTCTACGATAACCACGTGGCGGCCTGCCAAATCCTGGTTCAAACCCATCAGGGTCTTCATGCTGCCCGTAGAGGAGGTACCCTCGTAAGAAGCATACTTCACGAATGAAATCTCGCTTGGCACGGTAATCATTCGCATCAAGTCGGCTGCAAAGATAAATGCGCCGTTCAATACTGCCAAGAACACGGGGGTCTTGCCTTCATAGTCCTTGTTCAGACGGTCTGCTACGACCTGTACTTTCTTCAGAATCTCAGCCTCAGGAATCGATGTTTTGAAGCTCTTATCCTTAATCTTTACTATGCTCATAGTCTGTTCTATAATAATATTTTCTGCAAAATTACGAAAAAAACATGAAACTTCGTGCTTTCATCAACTATTTTTTGTACTTTTGCATGAAAATAACCGTTTATCTGCATGGGTTGACAAATTATCACGACAGTTCGCGCAGATAATACTAAGATTATCAGATAATATGAAGATTTTCACAAGCGCTCAGATTCATGAGTTGGATAAATACACCATTGAGCACGAACCTATCAGTTCGCTCAACCTGATGGAACGTGCAGCCAAAGCGCTGACACGCGCCATAGAAGAGGAATGGTCTAACCGCACACCAGTAGTTGTCTTCGCCGGTCCGGGAAATAACGGCGGCGATGCGCTTGCTGTGGCGAGAATGCTCAGCGAGGATGGATATGATGTAAGTGTATACCTCTTTAATGTACAGAACAAACTGTCGGCAGACTGTCTTGCCAACAAGAAGCGTCTGCTGGATGCAAAGAGAGTGAAATTTACTGAGATTATCACTAACCTGGACCCTCCTAAGCTCAATGCAGAAACGCTGGTGGTAGACGGACTCTTTGGTAGCGGACTCAACAAACCATTGGCTGGCGGATTCGCCGCGATGGTGAAATATATCAACCAGAGTCCTGCCAAGGTAGTAAGCATCGATATCCCTTCGGGACTGATGACCGAGGACAATTCCTATAATATCCATGCCAACATCATCCGTGCCAGTCTGACCCTTACCCTGCAGCAGAAGAAACTGTCGATGCTGATGGCGGATAACCAGCAGTACCTGGGCAGACTGCGCGTTCTCGACATCCGACTTTCCCAGGAATTCATCCAGAATACGGAGTGCCAGTGCCGCATACTCGAAGAGAACGACATCCGTCCGCTCCTGAAATCGCGCAGCGACTTTGCTCATAAAGGCAGCATGGGTAATGCGCTGCTCATAGCGGGAAGTTACGGCATGAGCGGCGCTTCGGTATTAGCCACCAAGGCTTGTCTGAGAACCGGTGCGGGCAAGGTAACAGCCCATACCCCAAAGCGGAATTATGAAATCATGCAGATTTCGGTACCTGAAGCGGTACTGCAGATGGATGCAGAAGAAACCATATTCAGCGAACCGGTAGATACAGAGATGTTCGATGCGCTGGGCGTAGGTCCCGGATTGGGACAGAACGAGACAACAGCCATCGCCCTCATCGCCCAACTGCGCCGTGCTACCTGTCCGCTCGTCATTGATGCCGATGCGCTCAATATTCTTTCCAGCCACAGGGCGTGGATGCAGCAGTTGCCAAAGAATATCATCATGACACCTCATCCGAAGGAGTTCGACCGGCTTGCCGGCAATGCGAGCAGCAGCTGTACCGAAAGACTGATGAAGGCAAGCGAACTGGCTGAACGACTCCAGGCATACATTATATTAAAGGGACATTATTCTGCACTCTGCCACCCTGACGGAAAGATTGACTTCTGCAGTACGGGCAACAGCGGTATGGCTACAGCAGGCAGCGGTGATGTGCTGACAGGTATCATCACCGGCCTTCTGGCTAGAGGATACAAACAGGAAGATGCCTGTCGCCTGGGTATGCATCTTCATGGTCTGGCTGGCGATCTTGCTGCCAAAGATCTGGGCAAAGAGAGCCTCATCGCCAGCGACATTATCCAGTATCTTCCGAAAGCATTTCTCAGATTGGAAGAATAATTATCAAGAAAATAAGAATATCCATAAAAGTCAGGAGTTCTCGGCTTCTGACTTTTTTACTTGTTTCTGCGCATCATAGAACCTTACTTCCAAGGTTCTCCTCAAATCATCGCGACGGTCCATATTCAACTTTTTGCGGATATGGCAACGCTGGCTGGTGATATTTGATTCACTCTTATTGAGTTCTGCACAAATTTCCTTTAAAGTATGCCCCTGAAGAATCAGCTTGCATATTTCCTTTTCGCTGAACGTAAGCCCATCACAAACCTGATCCCATGCCACTCTATCCAATTCTTCATTAAACAGATGTTTAGAAGCATGGGGTATAATCTTCTCCCGGACATCAGGAGTCAGACGCTTCATCAGGCTTTCTGCTGCTTCCGGTTCATTATCCTTCAAATCGGCAAGCATATTCAACGCCTTGTTTTCAACCCGAGCCATCCGTTTCGGCTGGCGCAACCCCTTGGTTACAATACTCATATTATATACTGCCACATAAACCAGCATCATGAAACCCAGAAAAATCGTCTTCATACTGAACAGAGCTGGCACAAGCGGAGTGCTGAACAGGTATATCAGCAACATCGGTATCATACCCACCGTGATGATGATACAAGTCTTATATAAGGTTTGGCTCAACGCTGTAATAGCCAGGATAAAGACGACAAACAGGTTGCAGATAACGCTCAAATTATCATTAGCAAAACCGAAATTGATGCAAAATACGCTATCAAGAGCCAGTTTGGCGAACATCAGAAAGTAAAGAGAAGAAATACCTTTCACGAAAGCTATCTTCCGTTTCCAGACCAGGAACTGCAGGATGCAGAACACGAATGTATGCAAGCCACAGAGGCTTAAACCATAAGGTTCTTTCACAAGCAGAAAGAGCATAATATGATAAGGTATGATAATCAGCTCGCTTATCGTCAGAAGTAGAAAGGCGATAACGCGTCGGCGATCTACCACACCACAATATTGAGGGCATAAATGATGCTCTACCCTCACTATCAGGTTTACAATGTCATTCTTCAGTTTCATTTCGTTTTGGTTATTTTCTTAAATCTTGCTTATGCTTTCGTAAGTCAAACGGCTCTTTTTCTTGGAAATTGCCATTTTCTGGGAATTATTGATTTCGGCTGCAAAATTACAAATTATATCAAAAAATCTTGTTCAATTATCTGAAAATCGTGCAACTTTAACGATTTAAAGCATAAATTAGTGTACGATTTTGTTAAATAAGGCATTTTTCAGTATTTTTCAGTGCTTAAAAATTTGGTCATTTCTAATATTCATTCTAATATTACAGTTTCGCGGCTTTTTTATATTAAAAACCTTGCCACTTACAATTTTATTTTGTAATTTTGCACCCATTAGTAATATCATTAATTCCAATATAAAGATGATGGCAAGATTCATATTCCTCAGTTTCTTCATGCTGGTTGGAGCCTTAGCCCCAACCAAGGCTCAGAACAGTTTCCCTTACCCTGCTCTGCCAGACAGTCTGCGCAGCGTAGAGCAACGTGCTGCATACCTGAGTGAGCACTATTGGGACAACTTCAACTTCGCAGACACCCTGGAACTGGCAAACAAGGAGATGGCAGAACAGGGCTTTGTCAACTTCATCGACATTCTGGCACGTTTCGACCAGGAAATAGCCCAGAAGGGTATTGCAGCCTTTACAGCCAAAGCTTACCAGCAGAAGCCATCCAAAGAGAAGTTTGAAAGCCTCATCGAGCATTATTATGAGAACCCTGAGTCGCCCATGCGCAACGACAGGATATATGCCCTGTTTCTGGAAGACATGGCGAAATCGCCTTACTTCGATGAAACCGAGAAAGAAAGAATCGGTTTTAAACTGAAACAGGCAAGAAAGAATTTGCCTGGCACACAGGCTACCAACATCAGTTTTATGCTGGAAGACGGTAAGACGCACCAGTTGAGCGATTACCGGGCAAAAAAGGTTATCTTATATTTCTACGATCCTGACTGCGAGAACTGCCACAAGATATCTGCATGGCTCGACAAACAGACAATACCAGCCGGCATCAGCCTGCTCCGCATCGTAGCGGATAACCGATTGAGCACGATTTACGGGCTCAAAGCCATGCCAACCATTTACCTTTTGGATAAAGAGAATAAGGTGATATTAAAAGACTGTACACCGGAACAGCTCATGGAAACGTTACGGGGAAATGAAAACAGAAAGTAAAAACTAGACTGGTCGAAAGAAGCGACATCTGTTATTGAATAAACATATCATTTACTATAGGGCTTGTACCCCTCTTATATGTTCTTTCTTTCGTTTAGATATTGCAAATATAGGGAAAAAGCCAATAGAATGCAAGTTTTCATGGTTAAATAATGTAAAGATTTTCTTGTTATCGTGCACAATATGCATTACATGCTGACAGATTGTATGATTGCGAGAAAAAAGGGGATAAAACAAAAGCGGGAACCCTTTCGGATTCCCGCTCATATCTTGTGTTGTAAAATCTCGAAGATTAGTCGAGGTTAGCCAACTTGTTGTCAGAATGAAGAACATCCTTGATCTTGTGGCTATAGAGGTCAACCATGTACTCACGAGCCTTACCGCAGTACTGACGTGGGTCGAAGTACTCTGGGTGAAGAGCCAATGTCTCACGAACACCTGCTGTGAAAGCAAGACGAGAGTCAGAGTCGATGTTGATCTTGCAAACAGCGCTCTCAGAAGCCTTAGTCAACTGCTCCTCTGGGATACCAACTGCATCTGGCAACTTACCACCGAACTTGTTGATGATTTCAACATACTCCTGAGGAACTGAAGAAGAACCGTGGAGAACGATAGGGAAACCAGGAAGCTGCTCCTCAACTGCTGCCAATACGTCGAATGCCAATGGAGGAGGAACGAGGTGACCAGTCTTAGGGTCACGTGTGCACTGCTCTGGCTTGAACTTGTAAGCACCGTGAGAAGTACCGATAGAGATAGCCAATGAATCAACACCTGTACGTGTAGCGAAATCTACAACCTCCTCAGGCTTTGTATAGTGAGACTCCTCAGCTACTACGTCATCCTCAACACCAGCGAGGACACCGAGCTCACCCTCTACAGTTACACCGAACTGATGAGCGTAATCAACAACCTTCTTTGTCAATGCAATGTTCTCCTCGTATAGAAGTGCAGAACCATCGATCATTACAGAAGAGAAACCGAAATCTACACAGTCTTTACATGTCTCGAAGCTATCACCGTGATCGAGGTGAAGAACGATCTCAGGATGGTTGCAACCCAACTCCTTTGCATACTCTACAGCACCCTCTGCCATGTAGCGGAGCAATGTAGGGTTAGCATACTTACGAGCACCCTTAGATACCTGAAGGATAACTGGTGACTTCAAGTTTGAAGAAGCCTGGATGATAGCCTGGAGCTGCTCCAAGTTATTGAAGTTGAAAGCAGGAACGGCCCAACCGCCCTTGATAGCTCTTGCGAACATGTCCTTAGTGTTCACAAGACCGATTTTCTTGTAATCTACTGCCATAATTTTACTTAATTTATTGTTTAATGAAACATTCTTTTTTTCTTATATATAATAAGGTGTAGAACTTATGAGGCTCTTTCCTTACCGAGTGCAAATTTACCTTTTTCTTTTGAGACAACAAAATGATAATTCGATTTTTCGTGTTGCAATCGAGTTAAAAAAGTTAATTCCGCACCAATACCCTACAAAACACAAAGCTTTTGCTAAACGCAGTTAGCAATTTAACATCTTTATATTTACATCTTTCTGTCCAACCGCCAGTTACTTCTTGGCAAGTTTATATTCACGAGCCGCATAAGCCAGAACGATGACAAATCCTATGAGCGGTACCAGGAAAGGAAGTGTGAAATGAGTACGGTCGGCGATGAGTCCCATCAACAGGAAACCGCAACCTCCGATTGGCGTCATCATCAGAAGCGAAGAGGCTGTCTTGGTAAGGTTGCCCAAACCCGTGAGGGCGATACTGAAGATGGTAGGGAACATGATGGCCTCGAACATATAGTTGCAAAGCAGGGCTACCAGCGATAGCTTACCCAGATTTGACAGGACTAAAAGTATACAGACAACACACCCCACAGCGCAGATCAGCAACATCGTTGTTGCCTTGATTCGGCGCATAATCCAGGAACCGAGGAATCTGCCTACCATAAAGAATGCCAGCGCACAAGTCAGGGCTACGGAAGCCGTGCGGTCGTCCATCCATTTCATGCCCGTAACGAAATTGATGAAGTAGGAATTGATTGAAATCTCTGCCACTTCATAGCTCAGCAAAGCCAGAAGTCCAAACACGAACATCTTGTGATGGGAAAAGAGTTTGCTGATATTAGAACCGGCTGCCTCATCTTCTGCTGTTGCCACATGACTGATTTCCGGTAAATCTACACGTGAGAAAACCAGAGCTATCACCAGCACCAGAATACCCAGAATGGTATAAGGCACCACCACATTGCCGCCCTCTTCGGTCTGGTTGAAGAGGAACTGGCCGATGCAAAGTGTGGCAAAAATACCACCCAATCCATTAAACGACTGCGATAAGTTCAGTCGGCTGGTAGCTGTTTCCTTGGCACCCAGTTCGGTAACATAGGGATTGGCGGCTGTTTCCAGAAACACCAAACCGCACCCGATAATGAAAAGGCAGAGCAGGAATGCTGAGAAACTGCCCACCGTAGCACCCGGGATAAAGAGCAAGGCGCCCACACCAAAGAGGAGCAGACCGAAGACTACTCCACGGCGATAACCATACCGGTTGATAAAAAAGCCAGCAGGTATTGCCATCAGGAAATAACCCAGATAGGTGGTAACCTGAATAAGGGCGGAATGAGTAATACTGATGTGCAGAGCATTCTGGAAGTGCTTGTTGAGCACATCCAGAATGGCACGAGCGAAGCCCCACAAAAAGAAGAGCGACGTAATGAGAATAAATGGGACAAGATATCTCCTGTCGGTTGTCTGATTTGTATCTGTCTGTTGTTCTGTTAACATATTCATAAGGCATTCATTTTAGCTGGGAACAAAGGTAAGGCTTTTCGATGGAAATTCCAAACTTTCCCAGGATTATTTGTTGTTTATATCAAATATAATTGTCTTTACAGCCAGATGAAATCTCCGTTCATCGACGCTGAACGGCGGTTCAACGTCTTTGAACGGCGGTTCAACGTCGCTGAACGGACATTCAACGTCGATGAACGAAGATTTTATCTGATAGTAAATACATCTTTAACTAGAAATAGAACGTTTCTGATGGCTATTCAGAGACAACTCTTCCCGTCATTCCTTCGGAATCAAGACGGCTCCCTCCTGCTTCTTACCATCCATCAGAATTCTCATCGGGTGCTCAAAGCGTATATGACGGACATATTGCGTCTCCTCTACAGCCGGCATTGCATCCAGGATTTCCTTATTTACAAAGCCGCCTTCACCTGTATTTGTATCTACCGTAAAGTATCCCACGCCAAAAGAGGTGAGGTTCTGGAAGAAGTGAGTACCCTGACTAGGATCGATATTGTAATTCTTCAGAGCCACCTCTACGATAACCCGGGCAGCGCTGATATGCGGCCATTTTACAGGTACACCTAAATAATGGTCGCTGGAGCCCCAACGGCCAGGACCTATCAGCACATAGTTCTTGCCGTCAGCAAGGAACTTGCGGTTGATTCGTTCTATATCATCGGCTACATAAAAATTATTCATCGCAGAGAAGCGGTCATCATACTTCACATAAACCACATCAACCACATCTTCGCTGATGCCATGACCCAGCGAATTGTGCGAACGCAACAGGCAGTCGGAATCAGGGATAGCCTTCACATCTTCATCAAGCATCTCCTTGGCATCAACGATAGGACGAATCTGAAGAAGATAGAATTCGCAAGTCCTGTCATTATTGATATTGCAGGCAAACTCTATCTCCACAGGTCTGCGCATAGCCCCTGCTCCATACTTCATCGACATCTGCAGTATCTCTGGCAAAGGCACCACTCCATGCTGGAGCACACTTGAGAAAGTTATCAGTTTGCGGCCATTCTCATAGACTCCATCATTGATGACCTGATCGTATGGATCGAAAGTAGATGCGATATAGGTAAGGCTCTGGTCTTCTACGGCATCCTTCACTCGGAGTTTAAGAATATTAAAGCCATCATCTACCTTGAAATCATTGCCCACATGCTTCATATCCAGCGCATAGAACTGGGTCTGGGTGTCGCGCAGAGCCAGCTCGGTTTCCGATGTCTGGAGCACCTGATTCGGATGGTAAGGACAAACACGAAGGGTCTGACCTCCATCTACGATATATTTACCCAAGCCCAAGGCCAGACTGGCTATACCCTCTTCAGCCTCTTCATCACCTATCGGATAATAATTGAGCGAACGGAGCACACCGCTCATGGTAGGATAAAACCTTGTACCATAGTCTTTGCCCACAACCTGCTGCAAGATAACAGCCATCTTTTCCTGATCGATGACATTGCTCGTTGCGGTCATGTAAGCCTTCGAGTCGCGATAGAACACAGAAGCATAGACACCCTTGATGGCACAGGCCAGCATCTGCAGCATCTGATACTTATCTTCTAGATACGGAATCATATAGGTAGAATAGATACCGGCAAACGGCTGATAGTGGGCATCTTCGAGCAGCGAACTTGAACGGATTGCGATAGGACTCCTGGTTGCCTCAAAGAAGGTGAAGAAGTCGGCTATCAGCGAATCGGGCAGCTGGGCATGCAGGAAGTGCTTCAGAATCTCATCGTCGCTAGCATCACTCAAAGCTATCGGATAGAGATTGTTGCTCATCATAAATTCATCAAAGATATCGGTACAGAGCACAACGGTCTTCGGAATCTGCACGGTGGCATTCTCAAACTGATTGAACTCAGGGTGACGCTTGATGACATTATCCAGGAATGCAAGACCTCTACCCTTTCCGCCCAGGGAGCCTTCTCCGATACGGGCAAAGTGGGCATACTTGTCAAACTTCATGCGGTCGAAAACAGCCACTACACCGATGTTTTTCATGTGACGATACTGCACGATGGCATCGAAGATAATCTGTCGGTGAGCATCTACATCCTGTAATTTTTCCCAGGTAACATGCTTCAGGAAAGCTGATACAGGGAAGATGGCACGAGCACAAAGCCAACGGCTCATATGGTTGCGGCTGATATGATAGAGCATGGAATCGTTAGGAATATTGAAGATGTTATCCTGCAATTCCTTCAAACTATGAATGCGCATAATCTCCTCATGAGTCTTAGGATCACGGAATATGAAATCGCCAAAGCCCATGTGCTCTTCCATCAGACGGCGAAGATCTACGCTCATCTTCTTCGAGTTCTTGTCAACAAAGCGGAAACCTTCTGCCTCTGCCTTCGCACGGTTCTCACTTTCAGAACTTTCTATGATGAGCGGAACGAAAGGATCATTCTTCCTGATATAACGGAAAAGTTGCAAACCTGCATCTGGACATTTCTCGCGACCGAAAGTATCCGTACGATGCTTAGGCTTCTCTTCAGGCATCACTTCATTACCAAAAGCTTTGGCAGCACTCTTTAACGGGAAACGTGCATCGCTGATTACACCCAACGTGTTATCAGAATACTTATCATACAGTTTCTGGGCTTCCTCGTAAGTACGAGCCAAGACCACCTTAGGACGGCCACGCATACGCATGGTAGCCGCATGCCGGTTCAGAGCCTCCTGAGAAAAGTTCTTGCTCTGCTCCAATATGTAATTATAGAGATTAGGCAATATAGAACTATAGAAACGGATAGAATCTTCTACCAGCAGAATCATCTGCACGCCTGCTTCCTGTATGTCATGTTCAAGATTCATCTTATCCTCTATCAGCTTGATGATAGAAAGAATAAGATTGGTGTTGCCAAGCCAGCAGAAGACATAATCGAAGATACTCAAGTCTTCATTCTGCATACGCTTGGTAATGCCATGAGAGAAAGGCGTAAGAACAACACAATGGATATTGGGAAACTTACCCTTGATGTCGCGCGCTACGTCGAAGGCATCATTATCAGCATTGCCAGGCATGCAAATCACCAGATCAATGACGGTAGAACGCAGCACAGCAGCAGCCTCTTCGGTAGTAGAAACCTGAGTAAAGGTTGGCGGATAGCGGAGCCCCAGCTCCATATATTCATTATATATCTTCTCTTCGATACGTCCATCATCTTCAAGCATGAACGCATCGTAAGGATTGGCTACAATCAGTACATTGTAGATACGGCGCATCATCAGATTCACAAACGATACGTCTTTCAAGTAGAATTTATTCCACTCCTGAGGTATATTATTTTCCATAAATGAAGTTAAAGTTTGTGCAAAGATACTGATTTTCTGAGATTTACTTGCATCTTTCAACATTTTTTTTTATATTTGTGCCATAAAATATGAAGATATGGTTACAAAATCTTTCATCACAGCCATCTTGGCTATATTCAGCCTGGTTCCATGCTACGGACAAAAGCACCAGCACGGCAAGGCATCATATTACTCTAAAAGAGCAACAGGTGCCCGTTCTGCAAGCGGCCAGAGAATACATCATGACAGTTTAACATGCGCACATCGGTTTTATCCCTTCGGAACGCACCTCAAGGTTACAAACCTTAGCAATGGCAAGAGTACTATCGTAAAAGTCATCGACAGAGGGCCGTTTGGAAGAGGTAGAATCATCGACCTATCATGGAAGGCTGCAAAAGAAATTGGTATGATTGCACAAGGCGTAGCTTCTGTAAAAGTTGAAAGGGTGGAAAAACCGATTCCTTACAAGCCAGAGGACACAAAATTGCCTAAAGTTGATTTCGAAGTGGCTGAAACGGAATATGAATTTCCAAACAAGTGGGGAACTACTGACAGGAATAAGGAAAATCATCACAGCAGTAAAAAAGAAACAAATAAAATTACTTCAAAGGTAATAAATAAAACAGAACACCATAAAAGCAAAGAGGTGACAAAGGCTGAACTAAAAAAGCATAATACAGATAAAGCAAAAAGTAAAGGCGAGAATCATCATTGATTCTCGCCTTTACTTTTTTATTTATAACGGAATCCTAAAATAAGATACTATCATACAAATTCATGATCTTACCGGAATCTTATCTGGATTTTGTCGGAATATCAAACTGATTAACCTTGGAAATCGTCTTACCGCCTTGTATCACTGAAACACAGAAACAAGCAGTACCATTCTTCAAACGGTTATCAGCCTTGACCATTGCTGTATAGCGAATCACATGGCCAGGAGCAATACTTTCTACATGAACACTTGGAGATATGAAAATATGCTTATTGCCGGTAGTCTCAATAACGGTAGGAACTACATCATACAACGTGTGAGCTCCGTTATTTCGAATTTCAAAAATAACCTTAGCTGTTTCATTCCGATTCAAATAATTGTCCTCATTTGAATCAACAAAACGAGCATTCATTATTTTCAAAGATGATGAATAAGCATAATTCTGACCAAGTTCTTCCAGTGTAGAACTAGGAATAGTGGCAACAGGCTGCTGAGCACTGTAACTTCCGGTATAATCCCTATCATTGAAATCATAAATCCTATCATCACCAGAATTAGTAGAATCAAAGATTTCGTCATTGGAATAAACAGGTGAAGATTGCTGGTAAACTCCATCCTGATAAGAATGATGAACACGGTGTGATCTATCTCGATAAACAGATTCTCTTTGCTGCTGGGATTTCTGGTCAGCCTGACTACCAATGGCCGCTCCAACTGCAGCACCGCCAGCCATGCCGATAATAGTACCCATATCTGAACCTCTAGGACCACCAGACAAGCCACCGATAGCAGAACCAAGAATAGAACCAAATGTGGCACCAGCATAAGCACCACTTCCAGTATAAGTATCGCAGCTACTCAACAGCAAAGAAGAGCAAGCTACAAAAAACATAATCTTTTTCATCTTCATTAAGCTTTAAATTTCTGCTGCAAAGATACAAAGAACTAAAAGAATAAAAACAAAAAAAGCCCTAATAATGATAAGGAAAAACCCTCAAAAAGCAAATAGTTTTGATTAGAGACAAAAAAAGCGCCCTTGTCAAAACAAGGACGCTAAATTTATCTGAGATGGTTGAAAATTATTCAGCCTTTGGAGCCTCCTCAGTTGCAGGAGCCTCAGTCTCAGCTACAGGAGCCTCTTCAGCCTTTGTTGCCTTACGACTACGACGAGTCTTCTTAGCAGTAGCCTTCTGAGTCTTAGCCATATTCTCATCAAAGTCAACGAGCTCGATGAAAGCAATCTCAGCTGCATCACCCTGACGGGTACCCAACTTGATTACGCGAGTGTAACCACCTGGACGGTTAGCTACCTTCTCAGCTACCTCACCGAAGAGAGCCTTAACAGCATACTTATTCTGAAGATAACGGAAAACTACACGACGTGAAGTTGTTGTATCGTTCTTAGAACGAGTAATCAATGGCTCAACATACTTCTTAAGAGCCTTTGCCTTTGCGAGGGTCGTAGTGATTCTTTTGTGCTCGCTCAAGATAAGTGATGAAGCCATGTTAGCCAACATCGCGTTACGATGAGAAGCAGTACGACCTAAATGGTTGAATTTCTTATTATGTCTCATTTCTTGTTTTTGCTTTTTGGACTACGAACCTTTAAGATTCCTTGTCTAATTTATACTTTGAAATATCAGTTCCAAAAGACAGATTCAGACTCTCGAGCAAATCATCAAGCTCTGAGAGCGATTTCTTACCAAAGTTGCGGAACTTCAAGAGGTCAGTCTTGTTAAACTGAACCAAATCACCAAGAGTCTCAACATCAGCTGCCTTCAAGCAGTTGAGGGCACGAACACTAAGATTCATGTCTACGAGACGAGTTTTAAGCAACTGACGCATATGAAGAACCTCTTCATCAAACTCCTGATTACTCTCCTGATCCTGTGTCTCAAGAGTAATCTTCTCATCAGAGAAGAGCATGAAGTGATAAATAAGAATCTTCGCAGCCTCTTTCAGTGCATCCTTTGGACTAATGGAACCATCAGTTGTAACTTCAAGTACGAGCTTATCATAGTCGGTCTTTTGCTCAACACGATATGGTTCAACAGCGTACTTTACGTTACGAATAGGGGTGTAGATGGAATCGATTGGGAGAACGTTAACGTCAGTGCAGAATTGACGATTCTCATCAGCAGGAACATAACCGCGTCCCTTATTAATAGTCAAATCGATCTGCATCGAAGCTTTGGCATCTAAATGACAAATCACCAAATCAGGGTTTAACACTTCAAATCCAGTCAGATACTTACCGATATCACCTGCTTTGAATTCTGTAGAATTCTCAACGGTGATACTAACTTTCTCATTCTCGAATTCTTCTACTACTTGCTTGAATCGAACTTGTTTGAGATTCAAGATAATGTTAGTAACATCTTCCTTTACACCAGGAACTGAAGAGAACTCATGCTCAACACCCGCAATGCGGATAGTGTTAACAGCATAACCCTCCAATGATGAAAGGAGAATGCGGCGCAAGGCGTTACCAATGGTAACACCGAAGCCAGGCTCCAAAGGACGGAATTCAAACTTTCCGAACTGGTTATCAGCCTCTAACATTACTACTTTATCAGGTTTTTGAAATGCTAATATCGCCATTAATGTAATGATTTATTTAGAGTACAACTCAACGATTAACTGCTCCTTAATATTCTCTGGGATGTCGGCACGCTCTGGCTTGTGTAAGAACTTACCGCTCTTTGAATTATCGTCCCACTCAATCCATGGGTACTTGCTATGATTGAAACCTGCAAGAGCTGCTTCGATAACCTCGAGAGACTTAGACTTCTCACGAACACCAACAACCATACCAGGCTTAACTGCGAATGAAGGGATATTAACTACCTTACCATCAACAACGATGTGCTTGTGACCAACCAACTGACGCGCAGCAGCACGTGTTGGAGCGATACCAAGACGGAATACAACGTTATCAAGACGGCACTCGAGATTCTGAAGAAGAACCTCACCAGTAATACCATCAGCCTTAGCAGCCTTATCAAACATATTACGGAACTGACGCTCTAATACACCATAAGTGTACTTAGCTTTCTGCTTCTCTGCCAACATGACACCGTACTCAGACATCTTACGACGACGGTTGTTGCCATGCTGTCCAGGAGGGAAGTTTCTCTTGGACAAAACTTTGTCAGCGCCGAAGATTGGCTCACCAAAACGACGCGCAATTTTAGATTTCGGACCTATATATCTAGCCATAATATTATATAAATGCTATATTGTTTGTATCTTAATTAATAATGCTAACCTCAAGCGTTATACACGACGACGCTTTGGAGGACGGCAACCATTGTGTGGTAATGGAGTTACGTCAACGATTTCAGTAACCTCGATACCTGCACCGTGAATAGCACGGATAGCAGACTCACGACCATTACCTGGACCCTTAACATAAGCCTTAACCTTACGAAGACCAAGATCAAAAGCGACCTTTGCACAATCCTCTGCAGCCATCTGAGCAGCATAAGGAGTATTCTTCTTAGAACCACGGAAACCCATCTTACCAGCAGAAGACCAAGAAATGATCTGACCCTCATTATTAGCAAGAGATACAATAATGTTATTGAATGAGCTATGAACGTGAAGCTGACCGATAGCGTCAACGCGTACATTTCTCTTCTTAGATGTTGCTTTTTGCTTTGCCATAATTAATTTCCTCCTTCAGAATTACTTAGTAGCCTTCTTCTTATTAGCAACAGTCTTCTTCTTACCCTTACGTGTACGAGCATTATTCTTTGTGCTCTGACCGCGAACTGGAAGACCATTACGATGTCTAACTCCACGATAGCAACCAATATCCATCAGTCGCTTAATGTTCATCTGGATCTCAGAACGGAGATCACCTTCAACTTTGAACTCAGCGCCGATAATTTCACGGATCTTAGCTGCCTGGTCATCAGACCACTCGCTAACCTTCAGGTCACGGTTTACACCGGCCTTATCCAATATCTTTGCTGAACTACTTCGACCAATACCATAGATATAGGTCAATGCGATTTCGCCACGCTTATTCTGGGGCAAATCTACTCCAACAATTCTTATTGCCATTGTTTAAATAAATAATTAAAAAATTAATACCTTTCGTTTAAAGCGTTGCAAAAGTACAACTATTTTTTGAAATAACGGAACTTTTACAATACTTTAACATTAACCCTGACGTAATTTCATCTTAGGGTTCTTCTTGTTGATGACGAACAGACGACCTTTACGACGAACGATCTTACAGTCAGCTGAACGCTTCTTTAATGATGCTCTTGTCTTCATAACCTTATATATGATTATTATTTGTATCTAAAAACAATTCTACCTTTGGTAAGGTCATATGGACTCATCTCCACCTTTACCTTATCACCAGGTAAAATCTTGATGTAATGCATTCTCATCTTACCAGAGATATGAGCTGTGATGTCAACTCCATTCTCTAATTCTACTCGGAACATCGCATTTGACAATGCTTCTACAATTGTTCCATCTTGCTCAATAGCGGCTTGTTTTGCCATAATATAAATATTTGTCCTTCTTAAATGTTAAACTTCTACGAATGAAGATAAAATTGTGCTTTATCTTTTCGAGCAACTTTGTGCCATCACTATCAGATAAAATCATAATTAGATGACATATTAGCGGGAAAAGGCTCTCCAAGTGGATGAGGATTTACCTATCCAAATGGAGAGTCGTCTCACATAATATAGTAAATTCAAGTCAGCTTTACTTTAAGATGAAGTAAAACTGCACTCTGAATAATTTCATCTTCTGTCTTCAGAAATTTCTCATTTCAAAAGAAAAAGATTAATATGCAGCAACACCACCCTGACGCGTATGGCCTGAATTCAAAAGACCATCATAGTGGCGCATAAGCAAATGACTCTCGACTTGTTGTAATGTGTCAATGACAACACCAACCAAAATCAATAGAGATGTACCTCCAAAGAATTGAGAGAAAGCTTGCTGTACATCGAGAAGTCCTGCTAATGCAGGCATGATTGCAATAAACGCAATAAATAACGAACCTGGTAAAGTAATACGAGACATTACGGTATCAATGTACTCAGCTGTATCCTTTCCTGGTTTTACGCCAGGAATGAAACCATTGTTACGTTTCATATCCTCAGCCATCTGAGTAGGATTCAATGTAATAGCTGTATAGAAATAAGTAAATGCAATAACCAAGATTACATAAACAACATTATATAGTAAGCTACGATTATCCATCAACTGCTGAACAACACTGCTAGCATTTTCAGACTGATAGCGAACTATCGCCAATGGAATAAACATTAAAGCCTGTGCAAAGATGATAGGCATTACGTTAGCTGCAAAAAGCTTCAAAGGAATGTACTGACGTGCACCACCATATTGCTTATTTCCAACCAAGCGTTTAGCATACTGAACAGGAATCTTACGTGTACCTTGTACCAAAAGTATTGAAGCACAAACTACAGCATAAAGGATAAGAATCTCTACAATAAACATAATAAGACCACCACCAGAAATTGCCTGCAAACGAGAAGTTACCTCCTGAACGAAAGCCTGTGGCAAACGGGCGATAATACCAATCATAATAATAAGAGAGATACCATTACCTACTCCCTTGTCAGTGATACGCTCACCTAACCAAAGGATAAACATACTTCCTGCAGCCAAGATAATTGTTGCCGGTATCATGAATACCGTCCAACTAATACCTGTGGCTAGAGCATTGGCAGCCTGCATTTTCAAATTCAAAAGGTAACTAGGAGCCTGAAAGACCAAAATGGCCACAGTCAGGACTCTAGTATACCATTGTATTTTTTTGCGGCCGCTCTCGCCCTCGCGCTGCATCTTCTGGAAATAAGGTACAGCAATAGCAAGAAGCTGCATAACGATTGAAGCTGAGATATAAGGCATAATTCCGAGTGCAAAGATAGATGCATTGGAAAATGCACCACCAGAGAACATGTCCAATAGCGACATAAGACCGCCAGAGGTCTGCGACTGAAGTTTTTCCAACATGCCCGGATTGATACCTGGAAGTACCACAAACGAGCCAAAACGGTAAATAGCCGTAAACAGAAGAGTAATGAGGAGTCTCTGACGGAGATCCTCTATCTTCCAACAGTTCTTTAGTGTCTCAATAAACTTTTTCATTTACTTAGATTATAGTTGCGTTACCACCTACTGCCTTGATTGCTTCTTCGGCAGTCTTTGAGAAAGCATTAGCTTCAACTTCCAATTTTGCTTTAAGTTCACCGTTACCGAGAACCTTTACAAGTTCCTTGCCGTTTGTGAGGCCAGCAGCCTTAAGTTCCTCAATACCGATTTTAGTAAGGTTCTTTGCTTCAGCAAGAGCCTGAAGAGTTGAAAGGTTTACTGCGAAGTACTCCTTATGGTTGATATTCTTAAAACCAGCCTTTGGAACACGACGCTGCAATGGCATCTGACCACCTTCGAAACCAATCTTTCTCTTATAACCAGAACGAGCCTTGGCACCCTTATGACCACGTGTAGAAGTACCACCGAGACCAGAACCTGGACCACGACCAATACGACGACGTGAATGGGTAGAACCTGCAGCAGGTTTCAAATTATTTAATTTCATAATCGTTCCTAATTTAAAAAGATTAATTAATCAACTACACTTACGAGGTGATGAACCTTACGGATCATACCACGGTTGCTAGGAGTATCCTCTACCTCAACAACCTGAGAAATCTTGTGGAGACCAAGACAAGCGAGAGTACGCTTCTGATCTACTGGAGCACCGATTTTACTCTTAATCTGCTTGATTTTAATTGTTGCCATATTCGATTTTTCCTAATTAACCGTTAAATACTTTATCCATACTGATACCACGCTCACCTGCTACAGTATAAGCATCACGCATCTCTGCAAGAGCAGCGATAGTAGCCTTCACAAGGTTATGGGCATTTGAAGAACCCTTAGACTTAGCGATGACATCCTTGATACCTACGCTCTCAAGTACTGCACGCATAGCACCACCGGCCTTCAAACCAGTACCGGCTGCAGCTGGCTTAATAAGAACCTTAGCACCACCAAATGAAGTTTCAACCTCATGAGGAACAGTACCCTTGAGTACAGGAACCTTTACCAAGTTCTTCTTAGCAGCTTCAGTACCCTTTGCGATAGCAGCAGTAACCTCACCTGCCTTACCAAGACCGTAGCCGATTACGCCATTACCGTCACCTACAACGACGATAGCAGCGAATGTGAAAGTACGACCACCCTTTGTAACCTTAGTTACACGGTTGATAGCAACCAAGCGATCCTTAAGTACTTCTTCGTTATTTACTTTTACTTTATCCATTGCCATAATCGTTTAAAATTTAAGACCACCATTACGAGCACCTTCAGCCAACTGCTTTACACGACCATGGTAAAGGTAACCATTACGGTCGAAAACTACTGCCTCAACGCCAGCAGCCTTAGCCTTCTCAGCAATGAGCTCGCCAACCTTAGTTGCCTGCTCCTGCTTAGGCATCTTCTCCAAACCGAGTGAAGAAGCTGATGCAAGTGTAGTGCCTGTCAAATCGTTAATAACCTGAGCGTAAATCTGCTTGTTAGAGCGGAATACACTAAGACGTGGACGCTCAGCTGTACCGTTCACACTCTTACGAATGCGGAACTTTATCTTAATTCGTCTTTCTACTTTCTTTGTTGTCATAATCGTAAATAATTAAAATTACTTAGCTGAAGCACTCTTACCAGACTTTCTGCGAATAACTTCACCCTTAAAGAGAATACCCTTACCTTTATAAGGCTCAGGCTTGCGGAAAGAACGAATTTTTGCACAAACGAGTCCCAACAACTGCTTGTCGCAAGACTCCAATGTCAAGATTGGGTTCTGGTTTCTTTCAGACTTAGTCTCAACCTTAATCTCCTTAGGCAACTGGATGAAAATAGGGTGAGTGTAACCCAAAGCAAACTCAATGATATTACCCTGGTTAGAAACACGATAACCAACACCTACCAATTCCAAAACCTTTGTATAACCAGCGCTTACACCAACAACCATGTTGTTAACGAGAGAGCGATACAAACCGTGGAAAGCCTGCTTCTGCTTAATATTTACAGGACTATTTTCATCGATTTCAAAGCTAATCTGACCATCTGCATTATTAAACTTGATAGATGGATCAATCCACTGAGAAAGTTCACCCTTAGGGCCCTTTACTGTACAAACATGAGAAGCCTCATCATAATTTACAGTAACACCTGCAGGGATACTAATTGGCAATTTTCCTATTCTAGACATATAAAAGCCTCCAATTAATAAATATAGCAAAGAACCTCACCACCGATCTTAAGATCAGAAGCTTCTTTGTCTGTCATTACACCTTTGGATGTAGATAAGATTGCAATACCTAATCCGTTAATAACTCTTGGCATGTCCTTGTAACCGGTATACTTACGCAAACCTGGAGTTGACACGCGCTTCAAACACTTGATAGCGTTTTGCTTTGTAGTTGGGTTGTACTTCAAGGCAACCTTAATTGAGCCCTGAGGGCCATCCTCTACAAACTTGTAATTGAGGATGTAACCTTTCTCGAAGAGGATCTTAGTGATCTCTTTCTTCAAGTTAGACGCAGGAACTTCTACAACACGGTGATGAGCCATGATTGCATTTCTGAGTCTTGTCAGATAATCTGCTATTGGATCTGTCATAAAATATAAATGTTTAATTAATCGGGACTACCCCGACAATATTAAATAAAAAAATATTCTTACCTTTGAAAGGATTACCAGCTAGCCTTCTTTACACCTGGAATCAAACCAGCAGAAGCCATCTCACGGAACTGGATACGAGAAATACCGAACTGACGGATATAACCCTTTGGACGACCAGTAATCTTGCAACGATTGTGAAGACGGATTGGGTTTGCATTCTTAGGGATAGCCTGAAGCTTACGAGCTGCCTCGTATGCTTCGGCTGGATCATTAGAAGTTGCAATAATCTTTTTCAGTGCTTCGCGCTTTTCAGCGTAACGAGCTACAAGCTTTGCACGCTTAACCTCGCGAGCTTTCATTGATTCTTTTGCCATATCTCTTAATCTTTATTTGCGTTCTTGAATGGAAGGCCAAAGGCCTTCAAAAGAGCAAAACCTTCTTCATCAGTCTTAGCTGTTGTTACGAAGGTAATATTCATACCCTGAATACGATCTATCTCATCGATATTAATCTCAGGGAAGATAATCTGCTCTGTGATACCTAATGTATAGTTACCACGACCATCAAACTTGCTCTCAATACCCTTGAAGTCGCGAATACGAGGAAGAGAAACACGAACGAGCTTCTCCAAGAACTCGTACATACGCTCACGACGCAATGTTACCATAACACCGATAGGCATCTTCTTACGAAGCTTGAAGTTTGCAATATCCTTTTTAGAATATGTAGCAACAGCCTTCTGACCGGTGATAGCAGTAATCTCATTGATTGCTACATCAACAATTTTCTTGTCCTGAGTAGCATCACCAAGACCCTGATTGATGACAATCTTCTTCAATACTGGAATCTCCATAGCTGAAGAGTAGTTGAACTGCTTCTGAAGAGCAGGAGCGATTGTCTCCTTATATACTTTCTTTAACTGTGCTGTATCCATTACTTGATTTCCTCCCCTGACTTTTTAGCGATGCGAACAACGTTTTTACCCTCATGCTTGATAGCAACACGAGTAGCCTTGCCACTCTTAGGATCAATCAAACTCAAATTTGAGATATGAATAGGAGCCTCCTGCTTAACAATACCTCCCTGAGGATTCTTAGCAGATGGCTTAGTGCTCTTAGAAACCATGTGCACACCTTCTACGATAGCACGGTTCTCCTCAACGAGGACCTTAAGCACCTTACCAGTCTTGCCCTTATCTGCACCAGCAATAACGATAACGGTATCGTCTTTCTTAATATGTAACTTACTCATTACTTCTTACTTTTTAAATATTAAAGAACCTCAGGTGCTAAAGAAACGACTTTCATATTTACTGCACGAAGCTCACGAGCAACAGGACCGAAGATACGGCTACCACGAAGCTCACCTGCATTGTTAAGCAATACACAAGCGTTGTCATCGAAACGGATGTAAGAACCATCTGCACGACGAATTTCCTTCTTTGTGCGAACAATCAAAGCCTTTGATACTGCACCCTTCTTCAAATCACTTGATGGGATAACGTTCTTGACTGCAACAACAATAACGTCACCAACGCTAGCGTAACGACGGCCTGTACCACCGAGAACTCGAATGCAAAGAGCCTCACGAGCACCGCTGTTATCACATACTGTAAGTCTTGATTCAGTCTGTATCATAATTACTTAGCTTTTTCAACAATTTGTACTAATCTCCATCTCTTTGTCTTAGACAGAGGACGAGTCTCCATGATCATAACTGTATCACCTACGTTAGCCTCATTATTCTCGTCATGTGCATGGTACTTCTTTGTCTTCTGGACAAATTTACCATAAATAGGGTGCATCTCCTTGAACTTAGCTGCAATAACAATGGTTTTATCCATCTTGTTGCTAATAACAACACCCTGTCTTACTTTTCTTAAATTTCTTGTTTCCATCTGGACCATTATTATTTGTTAAGTTCTCTCTGACGAAGTTCAGTTTTCATACGTGCAATATCACGACGAGCAACCTTAATCTCTGATGGATTCTCAAGTGGAGTTACATTATGATTGATCTTCTTCTTGTTCAAAGCATCAACAGCTGCCTCCAACTTCTCAACCAATTCTTTGGTCTCGATATTTTTAATTTCTGCAATCTTCATAATTAAGCGTTTTTATCGTAATCACGTCTAACAATAAACTTAGTCTTAACAGGAAGTTTCTGAGCGCAAAGGCGAAGACCTTCTTTTGCAATATCGAAACTAACTCCTTCAACTTCGAAGAGAATTCTACCTGGTGTAACAGGTGCAACCCATCCTGCTGGATCACCCTTACCTTTACCCATACGGACATCAGCAGGCTTGCGAGTGATTGGCTTATCAGGGAAAATTCTAATCCAGACCTGACCTTGACGGTTCATATAGCGGTTCAATGCTACACGAGCTGCCTCAATCTGACGACTATCGATCCACTTTGATTCAAGAGTTTTGATACCAAAAGAACCGAAAGCCAATTGTGTACCTCTGTGAGCGTTGCCTTTGTTGCCACGACCATCTTGAGGTCTTCTATATTTAACTCTTTTTGGCTGTAACATGATAGCTTTCTAAAATTTAACGGTTATTGTTTCTTTTACGATTACCACCACGGTTGTTAGAGCGACCGTTACCACGGTTGTTGCTCTTATTGTCCTGTGAGAAGTTTGGAGTAAGATCAGCCTTACCATAAACCTCACCACGGCAAATCCAAACCTTAATACCAAGCAAACCTACCTTTGTAAGTGCCTCGCACTGGCAATAGTCGATGTCTGCGCGGAATGTATGAAGAGGAGTACGACCCTCTTTGTACATTTCTTTACGTGCCATTTCAGCACCATTCAGACGACCTGTAATCTGTACCTTGATACCCTCAGCGCCAGCACGCATGGTGTTAGCAACTGCCATCTTGATAGCGCGACGATAAGCAATCATGTGCTCAATCTGAGTCGCAATATTCTTACCAACGATAGTAGCATCAAGCTCAGGCTTTTTAACCTCGAAGATGTTGATCTGAATATCTTTCTTATAAAGCTTCTTCAACTCTTCCTTCAACTTATCAACATCCTGACCACCTTTACCAATGACAATACCTGGACGGGCTGTACAAATAGTAATGGTAACAAGTTTCAATGTACGTTCGATAATAATACGAGAAATGCTTGCTTTAGCAAGACGCTCGTTAAGATACTTACGGATTTTCTGATCCTCAACGAGGTTATCACCGAAGTTCTTACCACCGAACCAATTTGAATCCCAACCACGGATAACACCAAGTCGGTTACTAATCGGATTAACTTTCTGTCCCATTCTACTTAATTATTTTTCGTCATTAGTTTTTGCATCAACAAAAAGAGTTACATGGTTAGAACGCTTACGAATTCTATAACCACGACCCTGTGGTGCAGGTCTCATACGTTTCATTGTAACGCCTTCGTCAACGAAGACCTTACTGATATAAAGCTCACCGTCTTCAGCCTTGCGATTATTCTTAGCTTCCCAGTTAGCGATAGCTGAACGAAGTAATTTCTCTACATCAGCTGATGCCTGCTTCTTAGAGAAGCGAAGTACTCCGAGTGCACGGTTAACCTCCATACCACGAATCATGTCTACTACATAGCGCATCTTACGTGGAGAAGAAGGAACGCCTACCAACTTTGCGAAGTACAAGTTTTTACGGGCTTCTTTCAATTTCTCAGCCGCAATATGTTTTCTTGCTCCCATTATTTACTTAAATTTTAAATGGTTTAACCCTTAGCTTACTTTCTGTTACCAGAGTGACCGCCAAAGCGACGTGTTGGAGCAAACTCTCCAAGCTTGTGGCCAACCATATTCTCTGTAACATAAACAGGGATAAATTTGTTACCGTTATGAACTGCAACAGTATGTCCTACGAAATCAGGAGATATCATTGAAGCTCTAGCCCATGTCTTAACAACATTCTTCTTGCCACTCTCGTTCATAGCGAGAATCTTCTTCTCGAGAGAAACGTTGATGTATGGACCTTTTTTAAGTGAACGACTCATAATTTACTCTTTATTTTTTGTTAGCTCTTTCGATAATATACTTGTTAGAAAGCTTCTTAGGTGCGCGAGTCTTAAGACCCTTAGCGTACAAGCCCTTACGTGAACGTGGGTGACCACCACTCTGGCGACCTTCACCACCACCCATTGGGTGATCAACAGGGTTCATAACAACACCACGGTTGTGTGGACGACGACCCAACCAGCGAGAACGTCCAGCCTTACCAGACTGTTCAAGAGCGTGGTCAGAGTTACCAACACTACCAACTGTAGCTTTACAAGCACTCAAAATCTGGCGTGTTTCACCAGAAGGGAGCTTAATTACACAATAACTGCCCTCACGAGAAGTCAACTGAGCAAAATTACCAGCCGAACGAACCAACAAAGCACCCTGACCAGGACGCAACTCGATGTTGTGAATCACTGTACCTACAGGGATGTTTGCCAAAGGAAGACAGTTACCAATCTCAGGAGCAGCTTCTGCACCTGACATCAAAGTAGCGCCTACCTCAAGTCCGTTAGGAGCAATAATGTAACGTTTTTCACCATCAGCGTAGTAAAGCAATGCGATACGAGCCGAACGGTTTGGATCGTACTCGATTGTCTTAACAACTGCTGGAACACCATCTTTCTCACGTTTGAAGTCGATTAAACGATACTTCTGCTTGTGACCACCGCCAATGTAGCGAACGGTCATCTTACCGGTGTTGTTTCGACCGCCGGTAGAACGTTTACCGTAAACGAGAGACTTCTCTGGCACGGATGCAGTAATATCCTCGAACGTGCCAATAACTTTGTGTCTTTGACCCGGAGTAACCGGTTTTAATTTACGTACTGCCATTTTTTATTTTAAATATTGCTGTAAAAATCAATTGTATCGCCCTCCTTAAGAGTAACGATTGCCTTCTTGAACGCATTCTTCTGACCCTTAACAAGACCTGCCTTAGTGTAACGGGCAGAGCGCTTGCCAGCGTAACGAATAGTGTTCACGTCAACTACTGTAACATTATACAGACTCTCAACTTCCTTCTTAATCTCGAGCTTATTAGCCTCAGGACGAACAACGAAGCCATAGCGGTTAGGCTGCTTGTCTGTAATCTTGGTCATCTTCTCAGTAACCAATGGTTTGATAATAAATGCCATATTCTAATATCTCCTTTATTTTGTTAAGATCTGGTCGATAGTCTCCAGCGACTTTTCTGTAATCACTACTACATCAGCGTTCAAAACTTTGTACGAATTGACGTTAGATGCGAGGATAACCTCAGCTCGCTGTAAGTTACGTGCAGACAAATATACGTTTTTATTTGATTCTGGCAAAACGAAGAGCACTTTTTTGCCCTCAATTTTAAGATTCTTAATAATACTTAAGAATTCTTTAGTCTTTGGAGCCTCAAATGTAAAGTCTTCCAACATTACAATTGCGCTTTCCTGTGCCTTATAAGACAGAGCAGACTTACGAGCAAGAATCTTTACTTTTTTGTTGAGCTTGAAGCGGTAATCACGTGGCTTAGGACCAAAAACGCGAGCACCACCTACGAGTACAGGTGAGTTAATATCACCACGGCGAGCACCACCGCCGCCCTTCTGACGACCAAGCTTACGAGTAGAACCGCTCATCTCGCTTCTCTCCTTAGACTTAGCTGTACCCTGACGCTGGTTAGCGAGATACTGCTTTACGTCAAGATAGAGAACGTGATCGTTAGGCTCAATGCCGAAGACTGCATCATTAAGAGCTACCTTGCGGCCGGTCTCCTGACCTTTGATATCTAATACGCTAACTTCCATTATTTCTCAATTAAAACAGTTGAACCTTTGCATCCAGCGAAAGAACCCTTAACAATAAGAAGATTCTGCTCTGGAATTACCTTTAACACCTGAAGGTTCTGAGTTGTAACTCTGTCACCTCCCATTTGGCCGCCCATGCGCATACCCTTGAATACCTTTGCAGGGTAAGAACAAGCACCAATAGATCCCGGCTTACGAGCGCGGTCATCCTGACCGTGAGTAGACTGACCTACACCACCGAATCCGTGACGCTTAACAACGCCCTGGAAGCCTTTACCCTTTGATGTACCAATTACATCAACGAACTTGCAATCGTTGAAGATTTCAACTGTAATTGTGTCACCGAGGTTGTACTCCTCATCAAACTTGAACTCGGCCAAGTGCTTCTTAGGTGTTGTGCCTGCCTTCTTGAAGATTCCCATCATAGGCTGAGAAGTACGCTTCTCCTTTGCCTCTTCGAAACCTAACTGATAAGCCTTGTAACCATCCTTTTCTACAGTTTTCACCTGGGTTACAACACAAGGACCTACTTCGATAACAGTGCACGGAATATTCTTACCGTCGGCACTGAAAACGGATGTCATTCCGATTTTCTTTCCAATTAATCCTGGCATTTCAATTTAATTTAAATAATTAGACTTTGATTTCTACTTCTACACCACTTGGCAATTCAAGCTTCATCAAGGCATCAACTGTCTTAGCTGTTGAGCTGTAGATGTCAATGAGACGCTTGAAATCTGAGAGCTGGAACTGCTCGCGAGACTTCTTGTTAACGAAAGTACTGCGGTTTACAGTAAAAATACGCTTGTGTGTTGGCAATGGAATAGGACCACTAACGATAGCGCCTGTTGCCTTTACAGCCTTCACAATCTTCTCAGCTGACTTGTCAACCAACTGGTGGTCGTAAGACTTCAGCTTAATTCTGATTTTCTGACTCATTTTTAAAATTAAGTTATTATTATATGAATTATTTAGTCTAATGGAAGAAGAGGTACGCTGCTTAAGAGTCATTCGCTAAGCAGCGCCTCATCTTACCGTTATTTCTTTGTTATTAAAGAAGATCTGCGTGACCCTTAACCTCCTCCAACACAGCCTTAGCAATTGTTGAAGAAAGAGGTGCATGATGATCGTACTCCATAGAACTTGTTGCACGACCAGAAGTGATAGTACGCAAAGCTGTTACATAACCGAACATCTCAGCCAATGGAACCATTGCCTTTACGATGCGAGCACCGCTACGACCTTCTTCCATACCCTGAACGAGACCACGGCGCTTGTTCAAGTCACCGATTACGTCACCCATGTTCTCTTCTGGAGTAACAACCTCTACCTTCATGATAGGCTCCATCAAAACTGGACCAGCCTTAGGGCAAAGTACCTTGAATGCCTGATGTGCTACCAACTCGAATGACAACTGGTCAGAGTCAACTGGGTGGAAGCTACCATCGGTCAAAGTCACCTTCAAACCTGTCATTGGGAAGCCACCGAGTACACCATTTGACAAGCAATCAGCGAAGCCCTTCTGTACAGATGGGATGAATTCCTTAGGAACGTTACCACCCTTAACCTCGTTTATGAACTGCAAGTCGCCTTCCTTGTAATCCTCGTCCTTAGGACCGATGGTTACATCGATACAAGCAAACTTACCACGACCACCAGACTGCTTCTTATAAGTTTCACGGCTCTGAGCTGTCTTAGTGATAGCCTCCTTGTAGTTAACCTGAGGCTTACCCTGATTACACTCAACCTTGAACTCACGCTTCAAACGGTCGATGATGATATCCAAGTGGAGCTCACCCATACCAGAGATAATTGTCTGACCGCTCTGCTCGTCGGTACGAACTGTGAAGGTTGGATCCTCCTCAGCCAACTTAGCGAGACCATTATCCATCTTAGCGATGTCTGCCTGGCTCTTTGGCTCTACTGCGATAGAAATCACAGTATCAGGGAATGTCATAGACTCCAATACGATTGGGTGTTCCTCGTCACAGAGTGTATCACCTGTACGGATATCCTTGAAACCTACACCTGCACCGATATCACCAGCATCGATAGACTCCATTGGGATTTCCTGCTTAGAGTTCATCTGGAACAGACGGCTGATACGCTCGCGCTTGCCAGAACGTGGGTTGTAAACATAAGAACCAGCAACGACCTTACCTGAGTAAACGCGGAAGAATACCAAGCGGCCCATGAATGGGTCAGTAGCAATCTTAAATGCGAGAGCAGATGTTGGTTCATCCTCAGATGGTTTACGATCCTCTTCCTCCTCTGTATCAGGGTTAGTACCGATGATATTTGGAGTATCCATTGGTGAAGGCAAGAATGCACATACATAGTCGAGCAATGGCTGAACACCCTTGTTCTTGTATGAAGAACCGAGCAACATTGGGCAGCACTCCATAGCACAGCAACCCTTACGGATAGCAGCAAGAAGCTTTTCTTCTGGAATATCCTTACCATCGAGATAAAGTTCCATAACCTCATCATCGAAGTTTGCAGCACCCTCAAGGAGCTTATCACGCCACTCAGCAGCCTCGTCAGCCAAGTCTGCAGGGATATCCTCTACATCATACTCAGCACCCATAGTCTCATCGTGCCAAAGGATAGCCTTCATCTTAATGAGGTCAACTACACCCTTGAAGTTCTCCTCTGCACCAATAGGAATCTGAATAGCAATTGGATTAGCGCCCAAGATATCCTTCATCTGCTGAACTGTCTCGAAGAAGTTAGCACCAGAACGGTCCATCTTGTTTACATAACCGATACGAGGTACATTATACTTATCAGCCTGACGCCATACAGTCTCAGACTGTGGCTGAACACCATCAGCTGCAGAATATGTAGCAACAGCACCATCAAGTACACGGAGAGAACGCTCAACCTCAGCAGTGAAGTCAACGTGTCCCGGAGTATCGATCAAGTTGATCTTATAAGACTTACCGAGATAGTTCCAGTTACAAGTTGTAGCCGCAGAAGTGATAGTAATACCACGCTCCTGCTCCTGGGCCATCCAGTCCATTGTAGCAGCACCATCGTGTACCTCACCAATCTTATGAGTCTTACCTGTATAGAACAAAATACGCTCAGAAGTTGTTGTCTTACCAGCATCGATATGCGCCATGATACCGATGTTACGAGTCAAATGTAAATCGCGATTTGCCATTTTCTTTTAACTATATTATATATTAAATTAGAATCTAAAGTGAGCGAACGCACGGTTAGCCTCAGCCATACGATGCATATCCTCCTTACGCTTAAATGCACCACCCTGATTATTAAAAGCATCCATAATCTCTGCAGCAAGCTTATCAGCCATAGTCTTACCACCGCGCTTACGTGCAAAAAGAATAAGATTCTTCATAGAAATACTCTCCTTACGATCAGGACGAATCTCTGTAGGAACCTGGAAGGTTGCACCACCGATACGACGGCTCTTAACCTCTACCTGAGGAGTAATATTATCAAGTGCCTGCTTCCAGATTTCAAGAGCAGACTTTTCCTCGTTAGACATCTTAGCCTTTACAATGTCAAGTGCATTGTAGAAAATCTCATAAGATGTATTCTTCTTTCCATCATACATCAAATGATTTACGAACTTTGAGACCTTCTGGTCATTAAAGACAGGATCTGGAAGGATCACTCTCTTCTTTGGTTTTGCTTTTCTCATTTTAAATAAAACTTTTTTTAATTCTGCATGGGGCTGTATAATGTTCTTCAACGCTCGCACCCGAGCATTTACTCAACCTGATTACTTCTCCAGCAAAACTTTTATTAAATATTTTAACCCCAACTCCCGACCTTCTCCGACCGTGAGTCTGCGGTTTTGTCTAAAATTTAAGAAGCTATATTACTTCTTTGCCTTAGGACGCTTAGCTCCGTACTTAGAACGACGCTGTGTACGATTCGCAACACCTGCAGTATCAAGTGTACCACGAACAATGTGATAACGTACACCAGGAAGGTCCTTTACACGACCACCGCGAACCAAAACAATTGAGTGCTCCTGCAAGTTGTGACCCTCTCCTGGAATATAAGAGTTTACTTCCTTTGAGTTTGTCAAACGTACACGTGCAACTTTACGCATTGCTGAATTAGGCTTCTTAGGAGTTGTTGTATAAACACGAACACAAACACCACGACGCTGAGGACAAGAATCCAAAGCTGGTGACTTGCTCTTGTCTACAAGAACTCGTCTGCCTTTTCTTACTAACTGTGAAATAGTAGGCATAATTTTACTTTTTAATTTATATATTTATTTTTATTTATTGTCTTATTTCGATGTAAGCCACTACTTTATAGAGCCTTTTCGGGGTGCAAAGGTACGATTTTTTCGGCAAACTACCTAAATATTAAGGAGACTTTTAAAAAACGAAGGTTAGTTTTAACTTTATATAACTATTAAAAACAAATATTATAAAGAAAAAGCGGAATTTAGCAGAGAATTTAGTCTTAGTATGTATGCTGTAGTACATTATGCCTCACCCTTTGGTGTGCCAAATGGAGCGATTGTACGTTCTTGCTCATCAGACAACTTAATTTTACCGAAGGACTGCTCGTAGTTATAAATATTGCTCTGCAATGCCTGGAGCAATCGCTTAGCATGTTCAGGTGCCATGATAACACGACTCTTGATCTGAGGTGCAGGCATGCCAGGAAGTGCACATGCGAAATCCAAGATGAAGTCTGAACTAGAATGAGTAATCAGTGCCAAGTTTGAGTATGTACCCTCTGCAACTTCAGGGCTGATGCCCATCTGGAACTGATTCTGCTGCTGTTGATTATTCTTATTTTCTTCCATAATTTTACTAAGTTAATAGGATTAAACTTTAAATGATAGTGCAAATTTACACATAATATCTGAAAAAAACGAATAATCTGCCACTTATTTTAAAAAAAACATCATAAGACAACAGAAGATGGAATCTTGATTCTTTGCTTTTTTTCATCTGTTACAGATAATAAAAGGGTGCGCCATAGACTTATGACGCACCCTCATTATACCTATTTATATATAGTACTCTATTCTACGATTATTCTCCTATTGGAGAATCAGCATAGTCGAGCACATTTTTCTTATTAGCCTGCATACGCTCATATTCTTCTTTAGAGCCTACGATGAGCTTATCCCACTGACGAAGACCAGTACCTGCAGGAATCAAGTGACCACAGATTACATTCTCCTTCATACCCTCAAGGTAATCAACCTTACCACGGATAGCAGCCTCATTCAAAACCTTAGTAGTTTCCTGGAATGATGCAGCACTCATAAAGCTCTTAGTACCAAGAGCAGCACGAGTAATACCCTGGAGGATCTGTGTAGAAGTTGCAGATACGGCATCACGAACCTGTACAAGTTTCAAGTCGCGACGCTTCAATGCAGAATTCTCATCACGCAATCTACGAGCCGTTATGATCTGACCTGGTTTGAGACTTTCACTATCACCACCGTCAGTAACAACTTTCTTACCCCAGATACGATCATTCTCTTCTGCAAAGTCAAGTTTATCAACCAACTCTTGCTCCAAGAAGGTAGTATCACCTGGATCGTCAATACGAACCTTACGCATCATCTGACGTACCACAACCTCAAAATGCTTATCATTAATAGCCACACCCTGAAGACGGTAAACGTCCTGGATCTGGTTAACAATATACTCCTGAACAGCGGTAGGACCCATGATGGCGAGAATATCGCCAGGAGTTACACTACCATCAGAAAGAGGAGTACCAGCACGTACAGCATCATGTTCCTGTACCAAGATCTGCTTAGAAAGAGATACAAGATACTTCTTCTGATCGCCAGTCTTAGATGTTACGATGATCTCACGGTTACCACGCTTTACCTTACCCATAGTTACCTCACCATCGATTTCAGATACAACAGCAGGGTTAGAAGGGTTGCGAGCCTCAAGAAGCTCAGTTACACGAGGGAGACCACCAGTGATATCACCTGCACCACCTACAGCACGAGGAATCTTAACCAAAACCTCACCGGTATTAATTGTCTGTCCATCCTCAACAGCCAAGTGACCACCTACAGGGAAGTTGTAAGTACCAAGGATTTCACCATTAGCATCGATAACATCACAAGATGGAACCATTGCCTTATTCTTGGAATCGGTGATAATCTTCTCCTCCAAACCTGTAGTCTCATCGACCTCAGCACGATAAGTCTGATCCTTCTGAACGTCATTGAACTTCAATGTACCCGCATACTGGCTGACGATAACGGCGTTAAATGGATCCCAACGGGCGATAACAGTATCCTTTTCTACGATTTCACCCTCCTTGTGATACAATGAAGAACCGTAAGGAACATTCAAAGTTGCAAGAACGATGTTTGTATTAGGATCCACGAAACGAATTTCAGCCAAGTGGCTTACTACCTTTTCGCATTTGATATCGTTTCCTTCCTCATCTTCCTCTACGAATGGTACTGTACTCAACTCATCAAACTCGATACGAGACTTATTCTTCGCAGCAATCTTAGCATTGGCAGCAGCATTAGATGCAATACCACCGGCGTGGAATGTACGGAGAGTCAACTGTGTACCAGGCTCACCAATAGCTTGAGCAGCGATGACACCAACGGCTTCACCCAACTGTACCATACGGGCCGTTGCCAAGTTACGGCCATAGCACTTCATGCAGACACCCTTTTTGCTCTCACAGGTGAGAACCGAACGAATTTCAACACTCTCGATAGGAGATTCATCAATAGCCTTTGCCTTAGCCTCGGTGATTTCTTCACCAGATTTGACAATCAGTTCACCAGTAGTTGGATGAATAACATCATGCACAGAAACACGACCCAAAATACGCTCATAAAGAGATGAAATAATCTCATCACCATTCTTTAAAGCTGTACAAACCAAGCCACGCAATGTACCACAATCCTCTTCGGTGATAATAACATCGTGAGAAACGTCTACAAGACGACGAGTCAAATAACCAGCATCGGCAGTCTTCATAGCGGTATCAGCAAGACCCTTACGGGCACCGTGAGAAGCGATAAAGTACTCCAATACAGACATACCCTCCTTAAAGTTAGAAAGGATAGGGTTCTCGATGATCTGCGCGCCCTCTGCACCAGCCTTCTGAGGTTTAGCCATCAAACCACGCATACCAGACAACTGCTTAATCTGATCCTTAGAACCACGGGCTCCGGAATCAAGCATCATGTATACGGCGTTGAATCCCTGGTCAGCTTCGGTCATCTCCTTCATCAAGATATTACCCAAATCTGTATTTACGTGAGTCCACGCATCAATAACCTGGTTGTATCGTTCCTTGTTGGTGATGAAACCCATATTATAGTTATTGGTAATTTCCTCAACCTCCTTGCGACCGCGCTCAACAATAGCTTCCTTCTCTGGTGGAATAATAATATCACCAAGGTTGAATGACAATCCTGCGACATAAGCCATACGATAACCTAAGTTCTTGATTCCATCAAGGAATTCACAAGCCTTAGCCATACCAACAGCCTTGATAACATTAGAAATCAAACCACGGAGGGTTTTCTTGGAAATCACATCATTGAAGAAGCCAACTTCATCAGGAATGATACCATTAACGATGACACGTCCAACAGAAGTTTCTACCATTCGTTTCTGGATTGTACCATCAACCAAGTCGTCAACTACAACCTTAATCAAAGCATGAAGATCACATCGGCCCTCGTTACGAGCAATCAATGCCTCTTCAGGACCATAGAATGTCAAGCCCTCACCCTTTGCACCTGGACGAATCTTAGTAATATAGTAAAGACCAAGCACCATATCCTGAGAAGGAACGGTGATAGGCGCACCATTAGCTGGGTTGAGAATGTTATGACTCTGGAGCATCAGGATTTGAGCCTCCAAAACAGCCTCATTGCTCAATGGAAGGTGAACAGCCATCTGGTCACCATCGAAGTCGGCGTTGAACGCTGTACATGCCAATGGATGCAACTGAATAGCCTTACCCTCAATCATCTTAGGCTGGAATGCCTGGATACCGAGTCGGTGAAGCGTAGGGGCACGGTTCAACATAACCGGATGACCCTTCATTACATTCTCAAGAATATCCCAGATAACTGGCTCGCGACGATCAACAATCTTCTTGGCACTTTTTACAGTCTTTACGATACCACGCTCTATCAACTTACGGATGATAAATGGTTTGTAAAGCTCTGCAGCCATCAGTTTTGGAAGACCACACTCACCCATCTTCAACTCTGGACCTACAACGATTACAGAACGGGCAGAATAGTCAACACGCTTACCCAGCAAGTTCTGACGGAAACGACCCTGCTTACCCTTTAAAGAGTCAGAGAGTGACTTCAAAGGACGATTGCTCTCACTCTTAACAGCAGAACTCTTGCGTGAGTTGTCGAACAAGCTGTCAACAGCCTCCTGCAACATACGCTTCTCGTTACGGAGAATAACCTCAGGAGCCTTGATCTCAACCAATCTCTTCAAACGGTTGTTACGGATAATCACACGACGATAGAGGTCATTCAAGTCTGATGTTGCAAAACGACCACCATCCAATGGTACCAACGGACGAAGCTCAGGTGGAGTAACAGGAATAATCTTCATGATCATCCATTCTGGCTTATTAATACCTTTACTAGCACGGAAACCTTCTACAACTTGCAGACGCTTCAGAGCCTCAGTTTTACGCTGCTGACTTGAATCGTTATTTGCGCGATCGCGGAGTTCGTATGACAAAGAGTCAAGGTCTACATTCTGGAGCAACTGATAAATTGCTTCAGCACCCATTTTTGCGATAAACTTATTAGGGTCCGTATCGTCCAAAAGTTCATTGTCACCATTAGGATCATACTGGTCAAGAAGAGCCATATATTCATCTTCTGACAAGAGATCAAGTTTGTGAGAACCGTTCAATTCAAGACCATCAGCATCAGTCTTTCCCTCAAGAATACCAGGCTGGATAACTACATACTTCTCGTAGTAAATGACAGCATCAAGTTTCTTGGTCGGCATACCTAAAAGGTAACCAATCTTATTTGGAAGAGAACGGAAATACCAAATATGAGCAACAGGTACGACAAGCTCAATGTGACCAGAGCGTTCACGACGAACTTTCTTCTCTGTAACCTCTACACCGCATCGGTCGCAGACGATTCCCTTATAACGGATACGCTTGTACTTGCCGCAGGCGCATTCATAGTCCTTAGTAGGACCAAAAATACGCTCGCAGAACAAGCCATCACGCTCCGGCTTATATGTACGATAATTAATGGTTTCCGGTTTAGTAACCTCACCATACGAATTTTCCAAGATCTCCTCTGGCGAAGCGAGACCGATGGTAATCTTCGTAAAATTATTCTTTACCTTTGTATCTTTTTTGAAAGCCATGTTTCTATATATAAATTAGGGGTTCTCAAAATTAATCAAGTTTGATGCTCAAACCAAGGCCACGAAGCTCATGGAGCAATACGTTAAGTGACTCAGGAATACCAGGAGTTGGCATTGGATCGCCCTTTACGATTGCTTCGTATGCCTTGCTACGTCCTACAACATCATCTGACTTAACAGTCAGGATCTCCTGCAAAACGTGGCTTGCACCGAATGCCTCGATAGCCCAGACCTCCATCTCTCCGAATCGCTGACCACCAAACTGTGCTTTACCACCAAGTGGCTGTTGTGTAATCAAAGAGTATGGACCGATAGAACGAGCGTGCATCTTATCCTCAACCATATGACCCAACTTCAAGAAGTAAGTCATACCAACAGTAGCTGGCTGGTCAAACTGCTCTCCTGTCTCACCATCATAAAGGTAAGTAGAGCAGAAACGTGGCAAGCCTGCCTTATCTGTCCATTCAGAGAGATCATCCAATTTAGCACCATCAAAGATAGGAGTAGCAAACTTTACACCCAACTTTTTACCTGCAGCACCCAAGATACACTCGAATATCTGACCAAGATTCATACGTGAAGGCACACCCAATGGATTCAATACCATATCAACAGGACGACCGTCAGCCATAAATGGCATATCCTCCAAACGAACTACCTTAGACACAATACCCTTATTACCATGACGACCGGCAAGTTTATCACCAACCTGGATCTTACGCTTCTTAGCAATATATACCTTAGCCATCTGAAGAATACCTGATGGAAGTTCATCACCAATAGTGATAGCAAACTTACGACGCTTTAATTCAGCATCAAGTTGCTTATACTTGCGGATATAGTTCATAATAAGTCTCTGAATCAAGCCATTGGTATGCTCATCCTTAGTCCACTTATTAGACTGAACACCATCATACTCCAAATTCTTCAAGGCTGTAGCAGTAAAGGTACTGCCCTTGGTGATAATCTCAGCACCTGTATAATCCTTAACACCCTCAGAAGTCATACCTTCTGTAAGCGTAAGTAACTTGTCTACGAGGATATCCTTCAAGTCATCACCCTTTGCCTCATACTCCTCATCAATCTTAGCAAGAATAATCTTATCCTGCTTCTTTGACTCACGGGTCTTGATAGCACGAGAGAACAACTTCTTGTCAATAACAACACCGCTCAATGATGGATTTGCCTTCAATGAAGAATCCTTCACATCACCAGCCTTATCACCAAAGATAGCGCGAAGCAACTTCTCTTCTGGTGAAGGATCACTTTCACCCTTAGGCGAGATCTTACCAATCATGATATCACCTGGTTCAATTCTTGCACCAACACGCACGATACCATTATCATCAAGATCCTTTGTAGCTTCCTCGCTGACATTAGGGATATCAGATGTGAATTCCTCTACACCACGCTTAGTTTCACGGACATCAAGAGAGTATTCGTCAACATGTACAGATGTCAATACGTCATCACGAACCATACGTTCAGAAATAACAACAGCATCCTCATAGTTGTAACCCTTCCAAGGAATATAAGCTACAAGCAAATTACGGCCCAAAGCCAACTCACCGTTTTCTGTCGCATAACCCTCAGTCAGGATATCACCCTTCTTTACACGCTGTCCCTTATTACAGATAGGACGCAAGTCGATGGTCATATTCTGGTTGGTACGACGGAACTTAGGAATACGATACTCCTTCAAAGCTGGTTCGAAGCTTACAAACTCATCGTCTTCTGTGCGATCGTAAAGGATACGGATAGTTGTAGCATCAACATATTCGATAACGCCCTCACCTTCTGCAGTAACCATAGTACGTGAATCCTCACAAACTTGCTTCTCAAGACCAGTACCAACTATTGGTGCATCATTATGAAGCAATGGTACAGCCTGACGCATCATGTTACATCCCATCAACGCACGGTGACCATCATCATGCTCCAAGAATGGAATCAAACCTGCGGATACAGAAGCAATCTGCTGTGGAGAGACGTCAACATAATCAACTTGATCCGGACCTACAACAGGATAATCAGCATCCTGACGACACTTTACTACATCACGAATGAAAGAACCATCAACAGTCAAAGGCGCATTACCCTGACCGATAATCTTAGACTCTTCATCCTCAGCTGTCAAGTATACAACATCCTCATTAGCCATATCGACCTTGCTATCATTCACCTTACGGTAAGGAGTAACAATAAAACCAAGATCATTAATCTTTGCATACATACAGAGAGAAGAAATCAAACCGATGTTTGGACCTTCAGGACTCTCAATAGGACAAAGACGACCATAGTGTGTATAATGTACGTCACGAACCTCGAAACCGGCACGCTCACGAGACAAACCACCAGGACCTAAGGCAGAAAGACGACGCTTATGAGTTACCTCAGCCAGAGGGTTAGTCTGGTCCATGAACTGTGACAATGGATTAGTTCCAAAGAAAGAATTGATAACACTAGAAATTGTCTTAGCATTAATCAAATCAGTTGGAGTAAACACCTCATTGTCGCGAACATTCATACGTTCACGGATAGTACGGGTCATACGTGCCAAACCAATAGAGAACTGGTTAGCCAACTGCTCACCTACAGTACGAACACGACGATTAGACAAGTGGTCGATATCGTCAACTGTTGCACTAGAGTTGATCAGCTGAATAAGATATTTAATGATCTCAATAATATCTTCCTTAGTCAAGACACGAACATCAATGTCAGTATCAAGATTCAATTTCTTATTGATACGATAACGACCTACCTCACCCAGATCATAACGCTTATCCGAGAAGAACAGGTTTTGGAAAACCTCACGTGCACTTGCGTCATCTGCAGGATCAGCATTACGCAACTGACGATAGATATAGTTAACAGCTTCCTTCTCAGAGTTACTTGGATCCTTTGCCAAAGTATTGAAGATAATAGTAAACTTGTTGGCAGCTTCCTCATCCTTATGAAGCAGAACAGTCTGCGCTCCACTCTCAACAATCTCCTCAATATTATCAGCAGTAAGTTCAGTCTCACGCTCCATGATTACTTCATTACGCTCGATAGATACTACTTCACCAGTATCCTCATCAACGAAGTCCTCATTCCAACTCTTCAAAACACGAGCAGCAAGCTTACGACCAATAGCAGCCTTCATATTCTTCTTGTTAACCTTCACCTCCTCGGCGAGATCAAAAATCTGAAGAATATCCTTATCCTGTTCGTAACCAATAGCACGCAACAATGTGGTTACAGGCAACTTCTTCTTACGATCGATATATGCATACATTACATTGTTAATGTCAGTTGCAAATTCAATCCAGCTTCCCTTGAAAGGAATGATACGAGCAGAATAAAGCATGGTACCATTTGCATGAACACCCTGGCTAAAGAACACACCAGGAGAGCGATGAAGCTGAGAAACAACAACACGCTCAGCACCATTAATCACGAAAGTACCATTATCGGTCATATATGGGATAGTACCAAGGAACACATCCTGAATAAATGTACCGAAATCCTCATGATCAGGATCAGTACAATACAGTTTCATCTTAGCCTTCAAAGGTACACTATATGTAAGACCACGCTCCAAACACTCATCAATAGAATAGCGAGGAGGGTCGATATAGTAATCCAAGAACTCAAGAACGAAATTGTTACGTGTATCGGTAATAGGGAAGTTCTCAGAGAACACCTTATACAAACCGTCATTCTTGCGTTCCTCAGGCGGAGTATCCAACTGTAAGAAGTCCTTGAAAGACTTTAACTGCACATCGAGGAAATCCGGATATGGATACGGATTATGCACGCTGGCAAAATTTACTCTGTTATCAACAATTTTTGTAGCCATTAGAAGTTATTAAATGGGTTTTATTAATAATATAATAAAAGACACAAAAAGGTTAGGACTCACCTACTTGGAGAATCCTAACCATTTATATAAAAAATGTATTACTCTAATTACTTGAGCTCTACCTTAGCACCGGCCTCTTCGATAGCCTTCTTAAGGTTCTCAGCCTCGTCCTTAGCTACACCTTCCTTGATTGTAGAAGGAGCACCGTCTACGAGATCCTTAGCCTCTTTCAAACCGAGACCACAAGCCTCCTTAACAGCCTTTACAACCTGGAGCTTAGCGCCACCAACCTCAGCGAGGACTACGTCGAATGTAGACTTCTCCTCAGCTGCAGCTGCACCACCAGCAGCAGGACCAGCAGCTACAGCTACAGCTGCAGCAGCAGGCTCAATACCATACTCGTCCTTGAGGACTGTTGCCAACTCATTAACTTCCTTAACAGTAAGATTTACTAACTCTTCTGCAATAGCTTTGATATCTGCCATTTTATTCTAAATTTTATTTTTGTTTATACTATAATTAATGATAACATTGTGATTGATTACTCAGGACGCTCGCCCAATGTCTTAAGCACACCATGAATAGTGTTGCTTCCTGATTGAAGAGCTGAAACAACGTTCTTTGCAGGTGACTGGAGCAAAGCAACAATCTCTGCGATAACTTCGTTCTTGCTCTTGAGAGCTGAAAGTTCTGCAAGTTTGTCTGCGCCAACGTAGAAGCTTTCCTCTGCATAAGCAGCCTTCAGTGTTGGAACACCTTCCTTGTCATATTCCTTCAACAACTTAGCTGGTACATTAGCTGTATTGGCAAACATTACAGCAGTAGTACCCTTCAAGCAGCCATAGAGCTCAGAGAAATCGATATCTGAAGCCTCGAACGCCTTGTGAAGCAAGGAATTCTTAACAACAACCATCTTAATCTCGCTCTGGAAGCACTTACGACGGAGTGCGCTTGTCTTCTCAGCATTCAATCCTGTAACATCTACAAGATAGAAATGAGGAAACTCCTGCAACTTCTGTCCAAGTTCAGCGATAATAGTATCTTTAACTTCTTTCTTCATTTTACAAAACTTTTAGAGTTATTCAACTGATTTAGGATCAATCTTGATACCCTTACTCATAGTGCTAGAAATAAAGATACTCTTGATATATGTACCTTTAGCAGCAGCAGGCTTCAGCTTGATAACTGTGTTGATGAATTCCTTAGCATTTCCATAGATCTGCTCAGGAGTCATGCTAACCTTACCGATTGAAGTATGGATAATACCAGCCTTATCAACCTTAAAGTCAATCTTACCTTGCTTAACTTCCTTTACTGCCTTAGCAACATCCATAGTTACAGTGCCACTCTTAGGGTTAGGCATCAAACCACGAGGACCGAGTACACGACCCAAAGGACCAATCTTACCCATACAAGAAGGCATTGTGATGATGACATCAATATCTGTCCAACCACCCTTAATCTTCTCAACGTATTCGTCAAGACCTACATAATCAGCGCCTGCTTCCTTAGCAGCAGCTTCCTGATCAGGAGTACAGAGTGCGAGCACACGAGTAACCTTACCTGTTCCGTTTGGCAATGAAACAACGCCACGAACCATCTGGTTAGCCTTACGTGGATCAACACCTAAGCGTACATCAATATCAAGAGATGCATCAAACTTGGTAGTGGTAATTTCCTTTACCAACTCTGAAGCCTCCTTCAATGTGTATGCCTTCCCTGCTTCAACCTTATCAGCTACTGATTTTTGATTTTTTGTCAGTTTACTCATTTTTCTAATTGAAGTTTTAAATTATTTACCAGGGAAGTCCCCTTTTACAGTAATACCCATACTTCTTGCAGTACCAGCGATGAGCTTCATAGCTGATTCTACAGTAAAGCAGTTCAAGTCCTTCATCTTATCCTCAGCGATTACTTTTACCTGATCCCAAGTAAGAGAAGCAACCTTCTGACGATTAGGCTGAGCAGAACCTGACTTGATTTTGGCAGCCTCTTTCAATTGAACTGCAGCAGGTGGAGTCTTGATAATAAAATCAAAAGACTTGTCAGTATAATAAGTAATAACTACTGGCAACACTTTACCTGCTTTGTCCTGGGTACGGGCGTTGAATTCCTTGCAGAATCCCATAATATTAATACCCTTAGAACCCAATGCAGGTCCTACTGGAGGTGAAGGATTCGCAGCGCCACCTTTAATCTGTAATTTGATTAATCCAGCAACTTCTTTAGCCATTTCTTTGTTAATATTTAAAATTGAAACTTATAAGGAATAACAATCTCGTAACAGAATCCTATTCCTTTTCTACTTGCATAAAACCTAATTCCAACGGAGTTTTACGTCCGAAAATCTTAACCGTAACTTTCAGCTTATGCTTTTCAGCATTAACCTCTTCAACGATTCCGCTGAAACCACTGAATGGACCTTCCATAACCTTAACGGTATCATTAACCAAGTAAGGACAATCAAGATTCTCCTCAAACTCAGTCTCCTCTGCAGAACCCAGCATACGATTGATATCGCGCTGTGGAACTGGCGTTGGTTCATCCAAACCTCCAAGGAAACCCAAAACATTAGGGAGGAAACGCAACGTATGCGCTACATCACCCTTCAGTTTGGCCTCCACAAAAACATAACCTGGAAGAGAGACCTTTTCTTTAACGACTCTCTTTCCATTACGCACAGTTGCATGCTTCTCAACTGGAATCAACACCTGAGAAACATTTGCTGCTAGTAAATCATTGTGCTTCATTTCAGCTTCGATGTATTCTTTCACCTTAGCTTCTTTACCACTAACGGCTTTAAGCACATACCATTTATTTCCTGCGTCTGCCATTTCCTTAAAAAATTAACCTGGATAAACTACACCCATAAAGGCTTTGAAAATAGAATCCATCGCGAACACAACAAGTGCAATGACTAGGGAAGCAGATAATACAACCATTGCACTATGAGTAAGTTCGGCACGTGATGGCCAAGTAGTCTTATGCGCAAGTTCATCGTAACATGCCTTGCAATAATTTACTATTTTATTCATATTATCTTCTATTTAGCACGGGTTGAAGGGCTCGAACCCTCGACACCTGGTTTTGGAGACCAGTGCTCTACCAACTGAGCTAAACCCGTAGAAAGACTCCCGCTCCCTTAGGAGGGGAGTCTGATATATATAGCAAATTAGATAAATCTAAATTACTTGATATCGTCGAGAATTGTTGTAATCTGACCAGAACCTACTGTACGACCACCCTCACGGATAGCGAAACGAAGACCCTCGTTCAAAGCAACCTTATAGATCAACTCTACCTCAATCTCTACGTTATCTCCAGGCATTACCATCTCAACTCCCTCAGGAAGCTTGATTTCACCTGTACAGTCCATAGTACGGAGATAGAACTGAGGACGATACTTGTTACCGAATGGAGTGTGACGGCCACCCTCTTCCTTCTTCAATACATAGATAGAAGCCTTGAAGTGATCGTGAGGAGTAATAGCACCTGGGTGTACAACTACCATACCACGCTTAACCTCAGCCTTATCGATACCACGGAGAAGCAAACCTACGTTATCACCAGCTTCACCCTCTGCAAGGATCTTACGGAACATCTCAACACCAGTAATAACTGACTTCTTGTCCTCACCAAGACCGAGCAACTGAACTTCGTCACCTACCTTACAACGACCTGTCTCAATACGACCTGTAGCAACAGTACCACGACCTGTAATTGAGAATACATCCTCGATAGGCATCAAGAATGGCTTATCAATCTCGCGCTCTGGCTCCTGAATCCACTCATCAACTGTATCCATCAAAGCCTCAACAGACTTAACCCACTTCTCAACACCGTTCAAAGCACCGAGAGCAGAACCACGTACAATTGGAGTATCCTCCTCATAACCATACTGCTCGAGGATCTCACGAAGCTCCATCTCAACGAGCTCAAGCATCTCCTCATCATCAACCATATCACACTTGTTCAAGAAAACAACCAAGCGAGGTACGTTTACCTGACGTGCAAGAAGTACGTGCTCACGTGTCTGTGGCATAGGACCATCAGTAGCAGCACAAACCAAGATTGCACCATCCATCTGAGCAGCACCAGTAACCATGTTCTTTACATAGTCAGCATGTCCAGGACAGTCAACGTGTGCATAATGACGCTTTGCTGTCTCATACTCGATGTGAGCAGAGTTGATAGTGATACCACGCTCTTTCTCCTCAGGAGCATTATCAATCTGATCGAATGACTTAACTGCCTCAGTTGTACCGAGCTTCTCGTTCAATACCTTAGAGATAGCAGCGGTCAGAGTAGTCTTACCATGGTCAACATGACCAATTGTACCAATGTTAACATGCGGTTTGGTACGCACGAATTCTTCTTTAGCCATAGCTTTTCTTTTTATTTATATAAATGAATAATCTGTTCCTCTACCATCCTAAGCATCTAGAACGATAGAGCTGTAACTGAGAGTTGAACTCAGGACCTCTTCCTTACCAAGGAAGTGCTCTACCACTGAGCTATTACAGCAAGTTAATAAATTGAGCGGAAAACGGGGCTCAAACCCGCGACCCCCAGCTTGGAAGGCTAGTGCTCTATCAACTGAGCTATTTCCGCTTATCAAAGAAAGTGGGTAGTGATGGATTCGAACCACCGAAGGCATAGCCAGCAGATTTACAGTCTGCCCCATTTGGCCACTCTGGTAACTACCCAAACTTTTCTTTTTTTTCTGAGCCTCTTGTCGGATTCGAACCAACGACCCCGAGATTACAAATCACGTGCTCTGGCCAACTGAGCTAAAGAGGCAATCTTTACAACCGCAATACGGCTAAATTTCCATCTACCGGAAAACGGCTGCAAAGATACAACTATTTTTTGAATCAACAAAATTTTTTCGAGTTTTTTTTATCGATTCCTTGATTTTTCTTTAAATTTGGTCAATTGAACCTTCATTGAGTCCACTGCCTGGTCAATTCCTTCCTCAAAAGTGTCACATGTCTTTTCTACGAACAACTTGGTTCCAGGGACAGCAACTTCCAGATGAACTTCCTTATTCAAGGCAGTAGCAGGCTTCACGACCTTTAATTGCACCTCTACTTTCTGTATATCTTCAAAAGTTTTTTCTAACTTGGCGACTTTCTTTTCGATAAACGCCTGTAACTTCTCGGTAGCGTCGAAGTGAATCGACTGAATCTTAATTTCCATAGTTACCTCCATTTTTTAAAAGGTTACGCCCGAGGATGGGCTTCAATATAAACTCGTTTCAACTGTTCAAACGTTGTATGCGTATAAATCTCGGTCGTCGAGAGTTTCGCATGTCCTAACAGTCTTTTCAAACTTTCAATTCCTGCACCATGATTCAACATTGCAGTAGCAAACGTATGCCTCAACACGTGCGGACTGTTCTTTTTCAACGAGCAAACCCTTGCGAGGTTCTCCTTCACGATTTCTCTGACTTGAACCGGACTCATCCGTCCGCCCTTATCCGCAAGCAAAAGAGCTCCAGACCTAACCATCACCCTTTGTGCTCTTAGAGCCAAATATTCCGAAAGAGCATTTTTAAGCTCGTTACCAAAAGGAACTATACGTTGTTTGTTTCCCTTACCCGTAATCTTTATCTCTTTTTTGATAAAGTTCACATCGTCAACATCAAGTCCTATCAACTCTGACAATCGCATTCCCGTCTCATAGAACAATATTATAATAGTACGTGCGCGTACATTATTATAATCATCGCCCCACATTTTCCTGTCAAGCAGCTCATCCATCTCATTTTCTTTCAAGAATTGAGGTAGCGGTCTACTCTCCTTAGGTCCTTTGAGGCTATGAGCGGGATCCGACTCCACATAATGTCTGACTAAAGCAAACCGATAGAACATTTTCAAAGCACTCAACCGGCGATTAACCGAGGTTGCCTTATTTCCTGCATCTATCATATGCTCCATCCAGTTGCGAATCATATCAGAATCAACAGATTCCCAAGTGAAGGATTCAGACAAGTTCCTAGCATACTGCTCAAAGAGTTTCAAATCTTCGCGATAGTTTTCTACCGTCCTCTGCGACCTGTTCAGTTCAGAGCGCAAATATTCCAAGAACTTATCTATACTCAACATAACGTCGTACCTTTTTCATTTCGGCAACGAAGTTACGAAAATTATTTTAAACTACCAAATTTTTTGAGGATTTTTTACTTTTATTCCTCGTTTGCACGCAACTGCTGTACGTAGATGGCGTGTTCCATCTTGAGACGCTTCAAAACAGAAGGCTTGTCATACTGCTGACGAGCACGAAGCTCCTTAACAACACCTGTCTTTTCGAATTTTCTCTTAAACTTCTTGAGAGCTCTCTCGATGTTCTCACCGTCTTTAACTGGTACAATAATCATTTTTTTGCTTTTAATTTATTATGTTAAACTTATGTTATTCAATGCGAAATATGGCAATGCCACAATTTGCGGGTGCAAAATTACATCTATTTTATCAAACTACCAAGTTTTTCTTCAACTTTTTACTCTAAAATGTTCATTTTATGGGTTTTGTAGCATTTTCAAGCCATATTTTCTCCTCTTCATCAAGGAAAGGAGACAATTTTTCATAAACTGAATGATGATAAGCATTGAGCCAGTCAATCTCTTCAGGCAACAACATATCAACATCTATAGGAGTGGTATCTATAGGACAAAGAGTAAGAGGCTCTATCTGCAGGAATTTACCGAACTCAGTAGACATGTAGTCTGAAATCAGCACCGTATTTTCTATTCTTACGCCGAACTTACCTGCCAGATACAAACCAGGCTCATCAGTCAAGGTCATTCCAGCTCTCAAAGGTGTAGGCATCCACTCCATTCTTATTTGATGAGGGCCTTCGTGCACACAGAGATACGAACCTACTCCATGGCCTGTACCATGCAAGAAATTATATCCTTCACGCCACATACACTCTCTTCCTACAGCATCCAACTGTGTTCCTGATGCACCATCGGGGAATTTAACCAATTCCAACTGAATATGCGCTTTCAGAACCAAGGTATAAATATGCTTCATCTCTTCAGATACGGCCCCCAAGGCTATGGTACGGGTAATATCAGTAGTACCATCCTGGTATTGAGCCCCAGAGTCTATCAGGATCAAGCCTTCCGGTTTCAGAACGACATCTGTTTCAGGAGTTGCCTCATAATGGACTATTGCTCCATGCTGCGCATAGCCGGCAATCGTATCAAAAGAAATATCTCTGAACAGTTTCTGTTCGGCACGTAGCGATGTTAATTTCTCATCAATGGAAATTTCTGTTTGTCCGCCAGCCTCAACAGCAGGTTTCAGCCACTTCAAGAACTTAACCATAGCAACACCATCTTTAAGCATTGCACTACGGTAGCCCTCTATTTCTGCTTTATTTTTCACAGCCTTCATAGCCGGAATAGGAGAACCAGCAGCAACAATTTCCTGGCATTTTACAGCTTTCCACAGATAATAGCTCGTTTCATCTCCATCTAACAGGATATTATATTCCGAATATGATTCAAGGCATTTTTCCACCTTATTATATTTATAGAGAGAAACCTGATTGTCTTGAAGATACTGTTTTACTTCAGGAGATAATTTATTATCATCCACGAAAAGAGAAACTTTATCGCTTTCAATCAACAAATAACTTACAAATACAGGATTGCAATGAACATCTGTACCACGAAGATTCAAAGTCCAAGCAATATCATCCAAAGCAGAAACGAGCATACCATCTGCATGAAGTTCTCTCAAAGACTTACGGATACGGGCCACTTTAGAGGCTAGCGTCTCTCCAGCATATTCCAATGGTTGAATTTCTACAGGATTTGCAGGAAGCGAAGGACGATTCTCCCAAATCTGATCCAAAGGGTCCAAATTCGTTCTAAGCGTAATTCCACCGAGTTTACGGAGAGAATAGCTTAAATCTTTAACATAATTATAAGAGTTGACCATGCCATCAAGTCCAACCTCAGGAGATTGTACATCCTGCAATTCTTTTCCCAACCATTCTGCGATAGTAGGCGTACCTTCCATTTTCAGCCTCATCAACTGATATTCAGTACCTTCCAACTGTTCTTCCGCAGCCAGGAAGTAGCGGGAGTCAGTCCATAAAGCAGCCGATTTCATTGTAACGACAGCAGTACCAGCCGACCCGTTAAAACCAGAGATCCACTCTCTTCCTCTCCAATGGTCGGCAACATACTCGCTCTGATGAGCATCTGTACTAGGAAAGATGAAAGCAGAAAGATGTTCACGCTTCATCAACTCCCTCAATCTAGCTAAACGTAATTCGATTTCATTCATAATTGTTATGCAATTTAATGTTTAACTTAACTCCAAATAATGCATTTTGCTAATTAGAGATTACAAAGATAACATTTTTAAGAATTAACAACAAATTTAAGCGCAAAAATATGCACGATTTACATTACTTTTTATTAATTTTGCGGTCGGAAAGTAAAAAGAAGGAGTTTTACAAACTTTATTCCAGATACATTCCGCTATTTTTCAGGAGAAAAAGATTATAAACATTTAAATAAGAATTGTAGTTATGAATTTTTTAACAAATGACAAACTCGTTATCGTCGGTGCAGGCGGTATGATCGGTTCTAACATGGTACAGAGCGCTTTGATGCTCGGTCTTACTCCAAACATCTGTCTTTATGATATCTTCGAGCCAGGTGTACATGGTGTATTCGATGAGATTCAGCAGTGCGCATTCCCAGGTGTTAACGTAACTTATACTGTTAACCCAGAGGAGGCTTTCACTGGTGCTAAATATATCATTTCTTCTGGTGGTGCTCCTCGTAAGGAGGGTATGACTCGTGAGGATCTTCTTAAGGGCAACTGCAAGATTGCTGCTGAATTTGGTGACAACATCAAGAAGTACTGCCCAGAGGTTGAGCACGTAGTTGTTATCTTCAACCCAGCTGACGTTACAGCTCTTACTGCACTTATCCACTCTGGTTTGAAGCCAAACCAGTTGACATCACTCGCAGCTCTCGATTCTACTCGTCTGCAGCAGGCTTTGGCCCTCGAGTTCGGTGTACAGCAGGATAAGGTTACTGGCGCTCACACTTATGGTGGTCACGGCGAGCAGATGGCTGTATTTGCTTCTCAGGTTAAGGTTGACGGCAAGCCATTGGCAGAGATGGGTCTTTCTGACGAGCGTTGGGAAGAGATCAAGCACCACACAGTACAGGGTGGTTCTAACATCATCAAGCTCCGCGGCCGTTCTTCATTCCAGAGCCCAGCTTACAACGCAGTTAAGATGATCGAGGCTGCTATGGGTGGCGAGAAGTTCACATTGCCAGCAGGTTGCTATGTAAACCACGACAAGCTCGGTTTCAAGAACGTAATGATGGCTATGCCTACTACTATCGACAAGACTGGTGTTCACTTCACAGAGCCTACAGGTACTGAGGAAGAGCTCGCTAGCCTCCAGAAGTCTTACGAGCACCTTTGCAAGATGCGCGATGAGATCGTAGAGCTCGGCATCGTTCCTCCAGTAGCTGAGTGGAAAGAGATGAACCCTAACTTGTAATTCTCCGCTTCGGATTTTTAGAAGTTAACTCGATAAGGGCTGAATCGTGAAAATGCTTCATGATTCAGCCTTTTTTCATTTATTTTTCCCCTATAGCGACCATTTATCCCCAAATACGCCATATCGTTACATTTTTATGTAAATCAGGTTATACGAGTTTGGTATTATTTTTGTAATTTTGCACACAGAAATAACAAATAAAAAAAGGATAATAGAAAATTATGGAATTGATAAAGAACAAATCATTCGGGGGCGAGCGCCCTCTTTTCGGTGCTCACGATGTACGTTTAGAAGATATTACGATTACAGATGGCGAATCGGGCATCAAGTGCTGCCAAAACATAGAATGCCACCATTCCAAGTTTTATGGCAAATACCCTTGGTGGCATGTGGACGGTTCCCTTATCACAGACTGCTACTTCGCCCCAGAAAGCCGCTCAGCCATCTGGTATAGTGATAATATGGTGATGAAAGACTGCACCATCGATGGGCCTAAGTTCTTCCGCGAAATGAAGAATCTGGATTTGGAGAACGTAAACATCACGGATGCAGACGAGACTTTCTGGAAGGTAGATGGCTTGAAACTAAAGAACGTAAAACTCCACGATGGAACCTATCCATTCATGTTCTCCAAGAATATCTATGTAGACGGACTTGAGAGCGACTCTAAATATGTATTCCAATACTGCAGCAACGTGGAGATTCACAACGCCAAGATTACAACCAAGGACAGTTTCTGGGAGTGCGAGAATGTAACCGTCTATGATTCGGAACTGAATGGCGAGTATCTGGCCTGGCACAGCAAGAACATCAAGTTCGTACGTTGCCACATCAGCGGCGAGCAGCCTCTCTGCTACATGGACCATGTAACTCTGGAGGATTGCACCTTTGATAAGGAATGCGACCGTGCCTTCGAGGATTGCACCAACATCGATGCACAGATCAAGGGAAGTATCACCAATATCAAGAACCCTATCTCCGGAAGAATCGAGGCAGACGAAGTGGGAAGCGTAACATATACTGAGTTTGCCAAAGCGCCAAAGGGTGTATGTGAAATCACAGATAAATCGAAATAGTTTAAGAGGTAATTACAGAAATGACAACAATCAAGTAAATTACTTATTGTTCCCATAACTAATTATTCTTACACTTAACTGAAATCTCCGTTCATAGACACTGAACGGCCGTTCAAAAGCTTTGAATGTACGTTCAATGTCTTTGAACGGAGATTCAAAGTCTATGAACGAAGATTTCAATTAGGAGAAAAAGAGAATCATCCTATATAAATAAGAGATTTATCCTATATAGATAGAAGAAACAACATAGATAGAAAACAAATATGAAATACAATTTTGATGAAATCATCGAACGTCGTGGAACCAACTCATACAAATGGGATTTGGTGAAGGAAGACGGCGTTATTCCGATGTGGGTAGCAGATATGGACTTCCAGACAGCTCCCTGCATCATCGAAGCCCTGCAGAAGCGTGTAGCTCATGGCATCTTCGGCTATACCCTCGTACCTGATTCTTATTACGAGGCTATCATCAGCTGGTTCTCCCGCCGCCACCAGTGGAAGATAGAGAAAGACTGGATTCTCTATACTTCAGGCGTTGTACCAGCCATTTCCTGCTGTCTGAAAGCCATCTGCATGCCTGGCGAAAAGGTATTGGTACAGACACCTGTCTACAACTGCTTCTTCTCCTGCATTACAAACAGCGGCTGCGAAGTAGTAGAAAACGAACTGAAACGCGTGGGCAACTGCACTTATGAGATAGATTTCGAAGACTTCGAGCGCAAATGTGCCGATGAGAAGACCACAGCCTTCATCCTCTGCAATCCTCACAATCCAGCCGGAAGAGTATGGAAGAAAGAGGAACTTGAGCGAATGAACGACATCTGTCTCAAGCACGGGGTAAAGGTCATCGCAGATGAAATTCATTGCGAGCTCATCATGCCAGGCTATCAGTATACTCCATTTGCCAGCATCAGCGAAGCTTGCCGCGACAACTGCGTAGTATTGAATTCTCCATCAAAGTCATTCAATATTGCAGGACTTCAGATAGCCAACATTATCTGTCCGGATGCAACATTGCGCCGCCGCATCAACCGTGCCATCAACATCAACGAGGTTTGTGACGTAAACCCATTCGGCGTTATCGCTCTCCAGGCAGCTTACAATGAGGGAGAAGAATGGTTGGATGAATTGAACCAATATCTCTACGAGAACTATCAGGCAGTAAAGGAATTCTTCAATACCGAATTGCCACAAGTTCGCGTTACCCGCCTTGAAGGCACCTACCTGGTATGGCTCGATATCCTGCCATTCGAACTGTCAAGCGACGAGGCTTATGAAAAGCTGATGAACGATGGTAAGGTATTCGTCAACAGTGGTACGATGTATGGCAGAAAGGCTGGTCAGGGCTACCTGCGCCTCAACATCGCCTGTCCTCGCAAGACCCTGATGCAGGGTCTGATTCGCATCGCACGAGTTCTCAGCCAGTATATGGATGAAGAGGATTTAAGCGGATGCCCTGCATAAAAGAGCGAAGAAAGAGAAAAGATTTCTAAATAAAATGTTTAAAACAAGATAAGATGGAAAATGAAGTTTTGAAAGCCATTAAGGAGAGAAGAAGTATTCGTCGCTTCAAGGCAGATCAGATTACCGACGAAGAGTTGAAGACGGTATTGGAAGCCGGCACATGGGCAGCAACAGGTCATGGAACCCAGGAGCCTTTCATCATTGCCGTTCAGAATCCTGAGATTTGCGCCCAGCTTCGCAAGATGAACGCAGAAATCATGGGTGTAGAAAGCGATCCTTACTATGGGGCGCCAACCATCGTAATCGTTCTGGCACCAGAAAGCAACGTTAACGGTGTGAAAGATGGCAGCCTTATCTTAGGCAATATGATGCTTGCTGCCCACTCTATCGGCCTTGCATCTTGCTGGATTAACCGTGAAGACGGCATGTTTGCATCAGAAGAAGGCAAGAAGCTGATGAAGGACTGGAATCTTCCAGAAGGGCTGATGGGTATCGGTGCCTTAGCCTTGGGTTATGCTTCTTCGCATCCTCATACCGTAAAACCAAGAAAAGAGGATTACTACCGCATTATCAAATAAAGGCAGGATGCCTGGTTTACGGCACATACATTTACAAGAAAAGGTCTCATGAAGGAAAACATTCATGAGACCTTTTTATATATGTATATAATGAAGCTATTACAACTTTACACTTGCCAAGACCTTATCAGTAGCGCCAGCCAAATGAGCCACGAAGGTGCCAGCCTTATCGCCAGCCTGTTTCAGGAAGGTCTCATCATTCATCAGAGAACTCATCAAACCTGAGAAATCCTCATAGGTATTGATTTCAAAACCTCCACCCGATTTCAGCAAGCCCTGAGCCTCCTGAAACTTTTTATTGTTCGGACCAAAGATAACCGGCATATTCCATACGGCAGCCTCCAAGGTGTTATGAATACCTACACCAAAGCCACCACCGATATAAGCCACATCACCATAGTTGTACATACTGCTCAACAATCCGAAACAATCGATGACCAAGACATCAGCCTCCGCTGCTTCTTCAGGAGTTGTTTGCGTATAGCGCACAACCTTCTTTCCCTTTATCAGAGAAAGAATCAACTTCAGATGCTCTTCAGCGATGACATGAGGAGCAATCAGCAGGCGCCAATCCTTATGCTCATTAAAGAAAGGTATAAAGATATTCTCATCTGGTGGCCAAGAGCTACCGGCAACAAATACCTTGAAATCATGATGAGGTACATCCGCAGACTGAGATGAAGCCACTCCTGTTCTGAAAGCCTCGCAAATCGGCAATTGCTTGGCAGCCTCCTTTATCTGGAGAACACGGTCGAAACGGGTATCTCCTACCACATCCACAGCCGTGATGCCGATACCTTCGAGCAATCGCTTACTCTCTTCGTTCTGTACGAAGAAACGGGTAAAGCACTTCAGCACTCCAGCATAGCTTCTGCCATACCATTTGAAGAACACCTGATCCTCGCGGAAGATACTGCTCACGCTATAAGTAGGAATGTTGCGATGCTTCAGGATATGAAGGAAATTAGACCAGAACTCATACTTGATGAAGAAAGCCATCACAGGACGTACCAGTCTAAGGAAACGGATGGCGTTCAACCGAGTATCCACCGGCATATAACAGATGATATCAGCTCCCTCATAGTTCTTGCGCACCTCATAACCTGAAGGAGAATAGAAGGTAAGCAGAATCTTATACTGAGGATTGTCCTTGCGGATACGTTCCATCAAAGGTCGTCCCTGTTCAAACTCACCGAGCGATGCAGCATGAAACCAAATGTACTTAGCGTTAGGATCCACCTTCTGCTTCAATATTTTGAAAGCCTCACGCTCACCACGCCACATCTTGCGCACCTTTTCATTAAACAGACTTGCAATGGCTATGCCCCAAAGGACGAAATATATTACGATATTATAGATCATGATATTTCTTTATATTGGTTACTATCTATAAATACGTGAACTCTCTGAATAGCCTTCAGCAACATGCTGCAGAAAGCCATTCAGAGAGAAATTATTGTGAATTAACCCAAAACTTCGATTGCCTTGCGAAGACGGCGCAGAGTTTCCTCCTTGCCAAGGAAGGCAGAGATATCGAACATACCCGGGCCCTTGCCCTCACCTACGAGAGTCAGACGGAATGCGTTCATCACATCACCCAGCTTATAGCCCTTATCCTCTACCCATTTCATCACGACAGGTTCCTGACCTTCGATAGAGAAATCCTCAATACCTTCAAGCACATCAGCAAGTTCTGTCATCTGCTGTGCAGAATATTCCTTCCAGCGCTTCTTGGCTGTCTTAGCATCATACTCTGTAGGAGCAATGAAGAAGAAAGAACACAATGGCCACAGTTCATAGACAAAGTTCACACGATCCTTCATCATGTGTACCACCTGCTTTACGCGGTCCAGAGTTTCCTCTACACCATTGTTGGCAACAATAGGGGCAAAGAGGTTAGCTATTTCATCATCGCTCTTCATCAGAATGTATTCGTGGTTGAACCAGATTCCCTTCTTGAAGTCGAACTTGGCACCAGCCTTAGAGCAACGTGAAATATCAAAAGCCTTCACCAGTTCATCAAGAGAGAAGATTTCCTGTTCTGTACCAGGATTCCAGCCGAGGAGAGCCAGGAAGTTGACTACAGCCTCTGGGAAGTAGCCACTCTCACGATAACCGGAAGAAACCTCGCCAGTCTTAGGATCATGCCATTCCAGCGGGAATACCGGGAAACCGAGGCGGTCGCCATCACGCTTACTCAGCTTACCTTTACCTTCAGGCTTAAGAAGCAAAGGAAGATGCGCAAAACGAGGCATGGTATCTTCCCAACCGAAAGCCTTATAAAGAAGTACGTGCAAAGGCGCACTAGGCAACCACTCCTCACCACGGATTACATGAGAGATTTCCATCAGGTGGTCGTCTACGATATTTGCCAGGTGATAAGTTGGCAATTCATCAGCACTCTTATAAAGTACCTTATCATCCAGGATATCACTCATAACCTTCACGTCACCACGAATCATATCGTTCACGTGAATTTCCTGTCCCGGTTCAATCTTGAAACGTACAGTATACTGCTTTCCGTCAGCAATCAGCTTATCAACCTCTTCCTTAGAAAGAGTCAGAGAGTTGCGCATCTGCATACGAGTATGAGCATCATACTGGAAATTCTGGATTTCGGCACGTTTCGCTTCCAACTCCTCAGGAGTATCAAAAGCAATATACGCCTTATCATTATCCAGGAGCTGCTGAACATACTGCTTATAGATATCACGACGTTCACTCTGGCGATAAGGTCCATGCTCTCCACCGAAACTTACACCCTCGTCAAACTGGATACCCAGCCACTTGAAAGATTCCAGGATATATTCTTCGGCTCCAGGCACGAAACGATGAGAATCTGTATCCTCAATACGGAACACCAGCTCACCTCCATGTTGGCGAGCAAACAAATAATTATACAGAGCGGTACGAACACCGCCAATGTGCAATGCACCCGTTGGACTAGGGGCAAAACGCACCCTTACTTTTCTATCTGCCATGTCTTTTTATAGCTATTTTCAAATTTTTCTGCAAATTTACATCTTTTTTTGCGATTTTAGCCGTTTTTTTTCGTATTTTCGCACTGTAAAACGAAATAAGTAAGAAAAAAGTAGGAAAATGAGCATATTTAACAACCCAGAAGAGAACTATTGGCGCAATTTCGCCACAAAAACGGTTTTGATATTAATTACCGTTGCTATCATTGTTTGGTTCCTTCCTCGCAACGAAGGAAGGATGTTCCGGTACGATGTTGGAAAGCCATGGATGTATGGTTCCGTCATCGCAAAATTTGACTTTCCGATCTATAAGACCGATGAAGCCATCAAGCGTGAACAGGATTCGCTGATGAAGCAATTCCAACCTTATTATTCTGTCAATGAATCCATCGGCAGCGAACAGGTGAGCCGTTTCCTGCACGACTTCAGCCAAGGTGTACCAGGTTTGCCAAAAGAATATGTGGGACTCATAGCCCACCAGCTTCAGCACCTTTACCAGACCGGCATCATCGCTACCACGGAATATAATCGTATCTACAAAGATTCTACCAGTATGATACGAATTATCAACGGAAAGAATGTGAAGAGCGTACCTATCGGTTCGTTCTACTCTACTATTGCCGCTTACGAACGCATCTTCTACGATGAGAAACTGGCAACCCAGCGACAGCTTTTATCCCGTTGCAACCTTAACAATTATGTTGAAGCTAACGTCATATATGATAAGGAAAGAAGCGAGGCAGAGAAAGCCGACATGATGAGCAGCATTCCACTGGCAAGCGGAATGGTGATGAGCGGACAAAAGATTGTGGATCGTGGTGAAGTGATTACGAACAACACCTATCGGGTGCTCAATTCATTCGATAAGGAGATGAAGCGCCGCAGCTCTACCCAGGAAGAACTGACAACCACTATCATCGGACAGGTACTGTTTATCTTCATTCTTGTCATGCTGTTTACCTCTTATCTCTCACTTTTCAGAAAAGACTATTTTGATAAGCCGCGCAGCATTACCATGCTTTATGCGATGATTACGCTGTTCCCAATCTTTGTGTCACTCATGATGAAACACAATTTCTTCAGTGTCTATATCATCCCATTTGCCATGGCGCCTATCTTCGTACGTGTGTTTATGGACTCGCGTACAGCCTTTATCAGCCACGTTACGATGATTCTTATTTGTGCAGCAGCAGTAAAGTACCAGTACGAGTTTATCATCGTACAGCTGGTAGCTGGTCTTGTTGCTATTTACAGTTTGCGTGAACTCAGCAAGCGCTCGCAGATATTCATCACAGCCCTGTTGGTAACTATAGCCAGCGGTGTAGTATATCTTGCCCTTCAGCTGATGCAGGACAACCAGGTGTTCAACGTAGATGCCAGCATGTATACCTACTTTACCGTAAACGGCATCTTCCTGCTACTCTCTTATCCGCTCATGTACATTATAGAAAAGATGTTTGGATTTACATCTAATGTTACACTTTTCGAGTTGTCAAATACCAACAAGGGATTACTTCGCAACCTGAGTGAGATTGCTCCAGGCACCTTCCAGCATTCTATCACCGTAGGTAACCTGGCAGCAGAGATTGCCAACCGCATCAGAGCCAACAGTCTTCTGGTACGTACCGGAGCACTCTATCATGATATCGGTAAGATGACTAACCCTGTTTTCTTCACAGAGAATCAGGCGGGCGTTAATCCTCACGACCAGTTAAGCGACCTTGAGAGCGCACAGATTATCATAAGCCATGTTTCAGAAGGTCTGAAGATGGCAGAGAAGGTTGGTCTGCCAGGCATCATAAAGGATTTCATCACTACTCATCACGGAACGGGCATCACCAAGTATTTCTATATTAATTACTGTAATGCTCACCCTACAGAGGTGATTGACAAGTCGCAGTTCCAATATCCAGGACCGAACCCATTTACCCGCGAACAGGCCATCCTGATGATGGCAGATACGGTTGAAGCAGCTTCGCGCTCTCTGAACGAATATACAGAAGAAAGCATCAGTAACCTCGTCAATAAGCTCATCGACGGACAGGTGGCAGATGGTTTCTTCAAGGAGTGCCCTATCACGTTCCGAGACATCGCTCTCGCTAAGCAGGTACTCATCGAACGACTCAAGGCCATTTACCATACCCGTATTTCGTATCCTCATTTGAACGTAAGACAGAATGCCGGCAAAAATACGAGTCAGGAGTCTAAAGAACAAGAGTAAAGATACAATTCGTGAAGTTCTTATGCCGTAAAGCGTATAAACGGATATACAAAAAGGTAAAACATAACCGATAAAAGCCCTTTTTCTTGCACAGTTTTTTAAATCTGTGCAAGAAAAAGGGCTTTTTACGTTAATATGTTTTAAATATTTAATGAAACCAATAGCGAAATAGAACATTATAATTACCTTTGCGGACGTTTATATTTAATTTTATTAAGATGAAGAAACTAAAATTAGTTAGTTTAGCCATTGCGATGGCTTGTGCAACCCCATCTTTTGCAGGCGGTTTGCTCACCAACACCAATCAACATGTAGCATTCAACAGAATGATGAGCCGTGAGGCTTCAATTGGTATCGACGGCGTTTATTACAATCCAGCCGGAGTTGTATTCATGGGTGAAGGTCACCATCTTGCCATCAACTGGCAGTTGGCTTACCAGACACGTAGCATTGAAAATGATTATGCATTGTTCACAAACAATGTGAACAATCCTATTACTCCTCGTACATTCAAGGGTGAGGCTTTTGCGCCTGTCATCCCTTCATTCCAGTATGCTTATAATAAAGGTAGATGGTCACTTCAGGCTAGCTTCGCCCTCACAGGTGGCGGCGGCAAGTGTACCTTCGATAATGGTCTTGGCTCGTTCGAGAAGATCGTAGCAGAGACTGCAATGGCTGCTTGCGGTTTGGCAAAAACTGTTGACAACGTATTGGGCAATACACTTGGACAGCCAGGAATGCAAATGTTTACAACCGATCAAGCTTTCGGTCAGAAAGGCGAATATAGTTACAATAGCTATATGCATGGACGTCAGTACTATTACGGTCTCTCTGTAGGTGCTGCATACAAATTCAGCGACAATTTCAGCGCATTTGCAGGCGTACGTGGTGTCTATGCTTCAACAAACTACTATGGATATGTTGAAAATATCAAGGTAGGCAACATGCCTCTGTACAAGGTACTCGACCCTAACAAGGAAAATGCAGCCAACATTGAATTGAGCTGTGACCAGAGCGGCATCGGCTTTACTCCTATCATCGGTGTAGATTTCAAGACAGGCAAGTGGAACTTCTCTGCAAAATATGAGTTCAAGACTCGCATACGTTTGAAGAACAAGGCTGTAAATCAGGCTCCTAGTATCAGTGCTCTCCCAGACAACTTGTCCAGACAGATGGTTGGAACATTGACTCAGGTGTTCACAAATAAGGGTATGACTCCAGAGAATGCTCAAGCTGTAGCAGCAAATACTACTCAAGCTGTTTTGACTAACGGTGATGTAGTAAAGACAATGGCTGGCTTGAAGACCGAGTTCGACACCAAGCTCAAAGAGGCTATCGGCGAATACGAAGATGGCAAGAAGATTGCGGGTGATATTCCTGCTTATCTGGCTCTCGGTGTAGGCTATAGTCCAGTAAATACAGTAAGAGTAAACGTAGGTTTCCACTGGTTCGATGACAAGCACGCTACATCTTACAACAACCGACAGGAGAAGTTGAAGCGTGGTACATTGGAGTACAACGCAGGTGTCGAGGTAGACGTAAACAAGAAGATTACCTTGAGTACTGGCTGGCAGAATACTAACTATGGTTTGAGCGATGAGTACATGGATGACAAGTCATTCGTTGTCGGTTCCAACTCTGCAGCAATCGGTGGTGTTTATCACATCAACAAGAAGATGGATCTGAACGTAGCTTACTTCCATACCTTCTATCAGCACAAGAAGACTTCAGAGAATGTAGAACTAACAGGAAAGACCTACAGTTCAGATTACACACGTAACAACAACATATTCGCAGTAGGTCTCGACATCAACTTCTAAACATAACTACAATTATCATAATTAAAAGGCTACCCGTTCTTGCAACAAGTAACGGATAGCCTTTTTCATTATATTTACCAATCTTATTTTCTTCCATTCTGCCGGAGAAAGGGATGAGCAGGAAACTACAATGGGTCTACATCATAATAAATCTGCAGAGCTCCATATCTCGGATCCTTTCCCATCTGTTGCTGAGCAAACTTCAGATATTCTCTTACCTTCTGCTGGTCAATACCATTTTCCAGTTTGATAACAATCTTTCGAATGTTCATCGTCTTAACCCTTGCCACAGCAGGTTTATCGGGTCCCAGCACACGCTCGCCAAACCAGCTTCTCAGCATTTTGCTGAGCTCATGGCTAGCCTGTTCGCATACCTTATCATATTTATGTTTTACATACACATTAATCAGGTGGAAGAAAGGTGGATAATGAAAAGTTCTTCTCTCCTCCAGAATACCCTGATACAAGCCTTCATAATCATTATGCACCACCTGTCCGATTACAGGCAAGGTAGGATTCTTGGTCTGTAGAATCACCAAGCCACGCTTACCTTTTCTTCCAGCTCTACCACTCACCTGTGCCATCATCATGAAAGCATGCTCGTAGGCGCGGAAATCGGGATAGTTGAGCATCGAATCAGCATTCAAGATGCCTACTACACTCACCTTATCGAAATCGAGACCCTTAGAAACCATTTGCGTGCCTATGAGAAGATTCGTCCTGCCTTCAGAGAAGTCTGCGATAAGTCGTTCATAGGCATTTCGTGTACGTGTTGTATCCAAATCCATTCTGGCAATCTTGGCTTCCGGAAAGATTTCTGCTATCTGGTCTTCTATCTTCTCGGTACCAAAACCACGTCCCATGATTTCCGTACTGCCACAGTTAGGACATTCCGTAGGAACCGGATAAGTGTAACCACAATAATGGCAAGTCAGCAGGTTAATGCTTTTGTGTAACGTAAGCGAGACATCACAGTTCTTACATTTCGGCACCCAACCACATACCTTACATTCAACCATCGGCGCAAAACCACGACGATTCTGAAAGAGAATTGCCTGTTGCCCATTCTTCAAAGCCTCTCTTACTGCAGCCAAAAGCTGTGGAGAGAAAGGACCGCTCATCATCTTACGGCGGCGCAAGTCTTTTACATCTACCACCTGAATTTCCGGCAACTGAATACCTTTGTATCTTGTTTTCAGTTCTACCAGACCATACTTGCCTTGCTGCGCATTATAATAACTCTCCATCGAAGGCGTAGCCGTACCCAATAAAGTCTTAGCCCCATACATCTTGGCAAGCACTATGGCAGCACTTCTGGCATGGTAGCGCGGAGCGGGATCCTGTTGTTTGAAGGAAGTCTCGTGCTCTTCGTCTATAATGACGAGTCCCAAATTCTTAAATGGCAGGAAGACGGCACTTCTTGCGCCTAGGATTACATCATAAGGGTAATCAGAGAGTTGTTTCTGCCAGATTTCTACACGCTCAGCATCACTATATTTAGAATGATAGATGCCCAGCCGGTCGCCGAAAACTCTATGAAGGCGCTCCATGATTTGTACGGTCAGAGCGATTTCCGGCAGAAGATAGAGCACCTGCTTATGCTCCTCTATGGCTTTTCTGATAAGATGAATGTAGATTTCCGTCTTTCCGCTGGATGTCACACCATGAAGCAATACAACATCCTTTTTCATCATTTGCATCAGGATACCATTATAGGCATCTTGCTGCGCCAAGGAGAGAGGTTTAATCAAGTCAAGATGAGATTCTCCATTCGTATTCAATCGTCCTATTTCCAATTCATAAGTAAAGAGAATTCCCCTGTCGATAAGCGCCTTGACAACAGCAGCCGTACAATGGCTCTCGTTCATCAGTTCTTCCTTGGTCACTTTTTTAATGCCTTCTCTAGGCGTATCACCATCAAGACTGTCCCAATGCGAGAGACTCAGAAAGGTTGTCAGGGCTTTGGCTTGCTTCAAGGCTCTCTGCACCAAGTTGAGCGCTACGTGAAGAGCCTGCTCACTACGGTATGTACTGGCAAGTTCCACATAGAGTTCCATCTTGGGTTTGAATTTCTCTGTAGATTTCAAACCTCCCGGCATGGCAGCATTATAGACATCGCCTAAAGGAGCCATATAATAATAGCCAATCCATTGCCACAATCTCATCTGCTGAGGCAAAAGCGAAGGCGTATTGTCAAGCACCGCCTCGACAGGTTTGCAGGAGAATGCAGGCTTATCATCATGCAGTCGGGTAGCCATTGCGATATATTTCTTACTTTTACCAAGAGGAACCAGCAAGCGTACCCCGGGCACAACTTTCCCTTCCATCCCATCAGGGACAGAATAAGTAAAGGTTCCGTCGAGCGGAAGGGGTAATATCACATCTACATATTTCATATCTAATCTTCTTTAACCTTGAAATATCTGCCATTCAGACTTTCGACTTGCAAAGTTAGCAAAAAAAAAGCAGATACCCATCATCGGATACCTGCTTTTATATATTTTAAGATGTACTAGGCGAGACCATACGATGTTCTCACCCATAATCTGTCCTGTTCTTTTACGGGATTAGAACCAATAACCCAAAGCAATCTGCCAACTGTTATTCTTACTGTTACCATTCACAATCTTGTCGCTTGCTTCCTTCCAGGTAACATCTGCAGTCTTACCGCAAGCGATGTTATAGTTTGCAGAGAGTTGGAGATGGCTCATCAGGGTAACACCCAGACCTACGTTTACGCTGAAGTTAGATTTCTTCAGAGAATAACAGCCTGATTTATCCCACTCGAAGTTCTTGTCACCAACATTGATACCCCACTGTGGACCAGCGAAAACGAAAACATTAGCCAAGCTGCTCAAGCCGAAGCCATAACGTACGTTTACAGGGATATTAAGAGATTTCTGAGTCATTTTTGTCTCTGCATCATTTACAGACACCTTAGCTTCCTTCTGGTCGTACAAGGCAGCAGCATCAAAGCTCAGACCAACAATAGGAATAGTAACCTTAACCATTGGACCAACAAAGAAACCTGTCTTGTTAGATGCATCGAAAACATCGTTACTCAAAGACATGTTAGTAACATCCAAACCGCCCTTCAAACCAAACTTAATCTGGGCATTTGCATTAGTAGCAAACATCATGGCTGCTACAAGCATTAATACTGATAAAACTTTCTTCATTCTATATTTACTTTAATTCTTATATAAATTAATGACGTTCTCTACGAACCGTTACTCTAGCCGAGCCACCAGAAGAAACGTTACTTCCTCCTGATCTGCGTTTTTTAACAGTAGAAGTCTTAGCTGGTTTAGATGCAGAACCACTTCTTCTGTTACGGCTTTTCTTCAGAGTCTTGGCATCCATATTCTTTTCTGCCTTGGCAATACTGTCAAGAGAATCCTTCCGAGCCTGATTACCCCAGATATTCTTCTCAAAGGCTTCCAACTCAGCTTCTATGCGTTTCTGTTCCTTCGCCATGGCTGTATCCGAAGGACAGTATTGTGCCAGGGTATTGCCCTGCATATTATTGGTCTTGTAGATTTTACCCTGATACAGATTCTTGGTAAAATAATCTTCTGCACTCATCACAGCAGCATTGTTCACATTACTGGTCATCAGCTGCTGCTTAGCCAGGAAAGGAGCTAAGTCATCATACTTCACCCAGAAGAGCGGATACTTGTTTCCTACATCTCCAAAGTCATCATTACGGGTCATGATAGGGCACAAAGCCAATACCTTGGTATGGAAAGAAGCTGTTTTCTGGTCATAGTAAGAAGTCTCCTTCACATAGTATGCCTTCACTTCTGCTGATGGAATATCGCTGTCATCAATATGCACCTTTCCGTTATCAGTCTTCTCGTAGTAGATATGATAATTATCTACGAATGCTTTCGGAGTAAGACGGTTGGCGGCAGAAAAATCTTCATTACCATCCATACGATACTGATAAACAGGCACTCTACCCGTAAACATCAGTTTAAAGATATAGGTAAAGAGATTCATCTTACCATCTGTTGGCTCTACAGGATAATACAAGGCAGCATTGGCATCATCTGTGAGATTGAGTTCACGATAGATGTCTCTTCTCCAAACCACGTCCTCATCCATCGGGATGGCTGTAGGGAAATAGAGTTTGGCACGCAAGGTCATATTATCAGCATTAGACTGTTGTGCCTTTTGCTGAGCCTGCTTTCTGCGAGCCGCTGGCTGTGCCATGATGCTCTGCACCATTCCCAAAAGCATGAATATGAATAATATCTTTTTCATTACATTGAACTTTGAACATTGAACTTTGAACTTTATGATAAGTAAAGCCGTTGAACTCTTCACTTACCTGACGATAACTTCCATTGCTGCCGGCAGATTTCGGGTAATTCCATCAGGACCTACAGCCTTGATATGCGAGATATAGAAGCGTCGGTTTCTTGACAGTTTTCTAAACTCTTCGCGCTGTCGTTCTGAGAAACTGGAACCCGCAGAAGCCAGAGGTATGGCATTGCCCATATTATCGAAGAATACGGTTTCGAAGCCCAGCACCTTAAACGGAATATCAAGGAGTCCGTCATCTATGGCTGCATGAATGCCTGGAGCACCCATCAGAGCACCTTTCGATAGAGCACCACCTCTAAATCTGTCTGTACCCATCGCAATATAAGCGGTTGGGTCAGGAAGTTTTCTTACATGGAAAACGAATGGAGGCAGACTTCTCACCTGTCCCTTATCGCGGGCTGTCACATGGATGGTAACATCCTTACCCACCGCTGAAGGTGTAGCCACGAAATGACCATTGCCCTTAGCTACGAAAGAACCGCCTGTCATAGTTGCAGAGATAGCATTTGCCGGAACACCAGGAACGCTGATGCTGATAGGATTGGCATAGCCTGCATAGAGCACATTCATCAGGTCGGCAGCAACGGTAGCTGTATTAGGAACAGGCAATACGGTGTATTTCTGAACGAAATTGCGTCGCATCATCTCGCCATTCTTGCCTCTCATCAGAATGTAACCGCCAAACTGATGCTCACCTACGCCACCTGCCACAAAACTGTATCTGCCATTCTCGGCATTCAGCCTACTACCATTCACATAGATTTCCGGGCGCTGTGTACTGTCTATTGCAGCCATCACCACATGCGAATTGAAACGTTCACCGGCATAGAGGGTTGTTTTCTCTGGAATAACGAATGCATCGAGTTCATTCACATTCAGTTCTACCAGATCTATATTTTTCTTCTCCTCATCCGATTTCTTCCCATCATCGGCAAGACTTTTCTTGATTTTCTCGACAATAGACTTGCCTTTGACACCGAATTCCTCATCTGTAGGAGTATTCAGCGCCAACATAGCCATCAGGATGACATACATCAGGTTAATCATCTTCTGACGAGGCGAAACCGGTCTTTTCTTGATTGCCATGGATATAAATTTGCTTGATTCTATTTATTTTCTTCGTCTTTACTCTTCACTTGTTACATGAGGAGCCGCCACACGCATATTGATGGTCATGGCATCAATCATACGGGTATAAATCTTGTTCAACTGTTCTATCTGCTTTGCCATCATCTTGGTCTGCTCATTGATCTGGTCAATGGTACCAATCTGCTGGCTGGCACTTTTCAGCTGCATCTCGTATACCCTGCTGATACCTGTCAAGGTACGGTTCAGATTCTCCATCTCCTCGCTGTCACGAGTCAGTCGGCTACTCTGTTCGTTCACCTTACTCAAGGTTTCTACCAGGCTCTTCAACTGTTCTACGTAGCTGTTCTGAACTTCCACCACCTCAGGATTAAGTGGAGTCAGTTCTGGCGCAGCAGCCATTACAGGAGAGACAGGAGAAGCAACCTGAGGTTGAATGGTTTCAGAACGATTCTTGGCAGTCATCATTTCTTCTGCCGACACCTTTCCTTCCAGATACTCCTCTGTAGCATGGGTAGGCAAGTCTCTACCTTCAGCTGTTTTGTCGAAAGGACGGTCGAAAGCAGAAAGGAAGAACACGAGAATCTCGGTTCCCATACCTAAGAAAAGCATGAAATTGGCACCAGGAAGATGGGTCAACTTAAAGAGGGTACCAGCGATTACGATAGAGGCACCCCAACTGTAAGCATAGTTAAGGAATGTCTGACCCGGCACACTATCCATCCACTTCTGCAAGCGGTATACAATATTGAATTTGCTATAATAGCTCATATTATTTATCTCCTATTCTTATTCTTCAATGGTTTCTGTTTTCCGCTTGCCGTAGTAGCAAGACTTCTCACGCAACGGAATCCGATGTATGAGCGAGGCTGATTCTGGTACTCGAAAGTGCGCCATGCCGAACGGATAAACGACTCAGGGTCTTTCCAGGAACCACCTCTTACACTCTTCTTCTTCAAACGGTAAGGATCTTCTATGGCAGCATTATACTGTAAAGTTGGGTTAAAATCGCTCATGGCGTCTACACCAGCCTCTGTATAAACGGTACTTGTCCACTCTGCCACATTACCAGCCATATCGTAAAGTCCATTAGAATTTGGCGAATAGATAGCCACCTTGCTGGTTATCAGGTTGCCGTCTTTGGTATAGTTGCCCCTGTCTGGTTTGAAATTGGCGTAAAAACAGCCATCCCCATTCTTCACATCCGCATTGTCCCAAGGAAATTCATTCTGGTTCTTGCCTCTTGCAGCATATTCCCATTCTGCCTCGGTTGGCAGACGGTAACGCTGTACAAATCTTGCTTCAGGACCTAAGCCCTTCAACAGATAGTCTGTTCTCCAGGCGCAGAAGGCATTTGCCTGTTCCCAGGTTACACCGACTACCGGATAGTCATTATACGCAGGATTGCTGAAATAACTTCTCAGATAGGTTTCATTCTCTGCATTTCTGAAGTCGTTTACCCAACAGGTAGTGTCAGGATAAACATTCACGATATAGGTATTCAGGAAGTCCCATGGTCCTGAAAGCGGACGGTTGATGGTCTCACGCACCACTCTACCCTCATCATCATAATAAGCGGTATCTTTTGAAATCATCACCACCTCGTCCGGATTTATCTTCACATCGGTGTTGAAGGTACGTTCCTGGGGATTCAGACGGAACTTACGCTGAGCCGCAGCTGTATAATCATAGATTTCGTATTTATAGTTGAGCTGGCGCCAGTCGATGAGTTTTTCTCCTGTAACCGGATTGGTTTCATACAAACTTTCAAAAGCTCTCTGCTCATCCTCATTAGGTTTCTTAGGCAGCGCTTTCTTCCAGTTTACATGAGGTGTAACCGGATCGCCATTCTTATCTTCAGTAATCATGTAAGTCTCGTCGCCTCCATAAGCAGGATCAGCCAGACGGGTACGAAGAATAGAATCGCGCACATAAGCCACAAACTGCTTATATTCTGAATTGGTGATTTCGGTATCATCCATCCAGAATCCATCCACCGACACATCCTTGCGTGGTGTTTTCATTCCCCAGAGTGAGTCTTGGGTCTCCATTCCCATTTTCAGGAAGCCACGGTTTATCTTTACCATACCATAAGGGGCTGGCTCTACAAAGCTTCTACCGCTCACGCCAACCACCTCGCCACCTCTGCCTGCAACAGAAGCTTGCTTGGCACCGAAGCAGCCGCTCAAGGTGAGCAATATAGCGAATGCACTAAGGAGCAATATACTTTTCTTCATTGTTTTATGATTCTACTATGTTCTTATTTCTATTTACATTATAATATTCTGACGCTCTGATGACGGTTTCTGCCTTTCTTGGTCAGGTTGATATCGGTCTGATACCCTACAAAGAGTTCATGACTGCCATTTCCGGCACTGAGTTTAGAGGTGTATGCCTCGTAACTGTAACCAAGCACTACCCCATGGAAACTACCGCCTACCAGCACGGTTACCGATCTGTCCGGACTATAGGTTACTCCACCATACAACATCCGTTTTTCATATTGGTAAACCAATCTTCCTGTCAGGTCGCCTCGCCATGTGGTACCATCTGTTGTAACAAGAACAGACGGCTTTATTGTTAAGAACGGATTTCTCAGTCGAATATTGTATCCACCTGTCAAATAATATGTGGCATCTATTTTCAATTCGTTGGTCTCACCTAGATTTATCGTAGGCGATGTAAGATGCTGGGCAGAAAGTCCTACATACCAGGCCTTATGCTGATAATACAGACCCAGACTCAAATCCATTCCGCTTCCATTTACGTCTGAAGTAGAAAAGGCAGGGTCACCACTTTCTCCCAAATCCACCTTGCTTCCATCAAACTTCTCACTCAGCATGCCTCCTTGCACACCCACGCTCAGCGTTCCACCCAGGAGTTTATTCTGCAAAGCATACTGTAAAGCCAGTCGCTGATGAGTAAAAAGACCAATCTGGTCATTCAGTAGCGACAAGCCTACTCCATGCCGGTGATTGAGCAAGAAGAAAGGCATGTCAGCCGCCACCTGAAAGGTACGGGGGTTATGTTCGAATCCAGCCATATCAAGTGCGTAGGCCGCCGCAACATTAAGTTTCGACTGCTTACCCACAGCAGCAGGATTGAATGATGGTTCCATGTCAAAATAATGACTGAAGGAAGGATCATACTGTGCCCTCATTTCGAGCACCCCCACTAGCAGAATCCATATAATGATAAATCTTTTCAACACAATAAGATAACGGAATTTCTTACACATTATTATATATAAGCAAGAAACAAAAGATGAAAAAGGCTACCCTCTTATAAGAGAGCAGCCCTATCATCGAGATTAATACTCGTCATCATTCCAGAGGAATATTAGGGCTGAATACCAAACACTTATAGCCTTCTAACTTTTTTATTGAACATTTTATTAAGGAGTAAAAGTCGCTAAAAGGCTTTTCTAAACCTATCTTGCAACTCCTTGATTCGCTCTAAAAGTTTTTCGAAAGATAAAGTCTGACCATAGATAAAGTGGTTACACATCTCTGCATAATCACCTTCCCAATCCTTCATCAACTCTTGCCTAGGAACGAAATCAATCTCACTAGGCATCAACTTAGAATAATCTACATACCCAACAGCATAGTATATGGAACGATGCTTAACTATACGCTCATACAAATCAATATCCTGCAGGGCTTGTTTGCCAAATCCTGTATCCATCAAGCGTTCGAGATCATAAAGATGTCTAGACATTCGGACATGACGAGGAGTCTGTTTCTGAAACTCCTCGCATAGCAGGAATGCCTTCTCTAGGAATGTTCGAGTAGGCACAACTGTTCTGACCGTAGCTGTAGCCGCCGCATCTTCTCCAGGGAAAGTCTGCTCAATATATGATGAAATCAAACGGTCTTCCGTAGGTTCATTCATAGACAAGCAACTAATCTCTATCTTAACTCTTGGCGGAATATACTCTATCGTATGACCAAGCATAGACTCATAATGAACGAGAATGACAGACGGATCCTTATCACTTGCAACGGGACTTGCCTTACCATCCTCATCAAATTCCTCTACTACATTTTCTATATGGTATCCTTCCACACCAAGTTTCTTTAGATTTTCATCCAACTCTGCAGAAACTGTATCAAGAAAATACCTACGTGCCTTCTTGCGAAGTTTTTCACGCTGATTCTTTGTCGTCTTCTCTATACCGAAGAATTCATGGCTTACAGATAAGTCTATATCCTCACTGAATCTTTCTATCAAATTCCATCCTTTACTGAGACTTGTACCTCCCTTAAAGATGAGTTGATCTGCACATGAACATTTGAAAAGAGCGTTGAGCACCACAGTTACTCACCAGTCCTTTTCAATTGCAACCTGATTAATACGAAACTTCTCTTCCGCACGTTGCAACATTGCTATTCGTTCATCTATTGTGTGATTTAACCAAAGTGTCATAATGCTCGTTTTTATCTATTATATCAGTTATCAGCTTTCTCATCCATACTGGCATGAGAGTAAGGTCTTGTACAAACAAGTCTTTATGTTCCTCTTCATTGACCAATTTTCTTATGGTAGAGAGTTCTTGATTACCTACATTCTTTTGTCCTAATGTTCTAAGAGCTTGTACAAGAAGCGCTGCCAACACTGTCTGAAAAGCAAAGTTCTTAGGAACACTTCTCTTCAACTCTATAGTCCGATTTCCAAGAGTCAAGACTCTTCCACTTCCCGATGTCAGATAAGTATATTTTGTAGGCACCTGTGTTGAGAGTCCAAGTTTGTTGAGCGCTGTAACTCCTGAAGGTTGTATTTGTACCTTATCTCGCTGGGCTATAGCCATCACCATTTCATCTATTGATGGATAGACTATCCCAAATCGGGTATTCTTAGGGCGAAGATAAACCCCATTAGCTAATCGAACTATATTTCCCTTTTTTTCTTCTACAGAAAGTGCACGACTTACCACCTTCTCATTATCATTGATGTCCGAGAAGTCTGAGATGAAGAGAATCTGCCCTTCACTTGTCTCGTATATACGGTTTGCTATTTCTGCCATATCGTTTTCTTTCTTTAATGGTGCAAAAATACAAAAAATCAGCGATATGCGTAACATACCACTGATTAAATTAACTTTTTTTATGTAGAAAACTTTGCAAACATTTTCCACAATCACTTATTCTTATTCACTCTTAGCTGTCTGTGGTACTCACAGCTCTTGCGTTGTAGTTCTTCCTTATGACTGGCATAATATCGACGTTGATACTCTTTTTTCGTGGCAGTTTTTCACTCTTTAGGAGACATACAGGCAAATTCTCCGAATGAATCTGGATACTGCTTGATTATTGCAGTAAAGACTGCGGACAAGACCTGCACGACAATGGAGTTTCCGGCTCGCCAATATAGAGAATAGTCAGAAGTCTTACGATGACGACCATTTATAAACATAAGTTTCGCTATTTGTTCTTTTGTGTAACCTTCTTTACCTCAAATCCGCAACCTATAGGGTTTAGTGGGATTTTGCTTGCAAAGCGACAAAATTCATTTTATTGTACATATTTCTTGCATAACAGAAATGTCGCAGACACAAAATCCCCTTACCCCATAAAGCGACTTGAGGTAATACGCTGGTTTAACCAGAAAAGCATGGTCTTTAACCAAAGTCTGTCTTGAACAGGTTGGCATAAGCATTGTTGTCTGAGTAAATGTTCAATACATGCCTACGTGATGTCTTAATCCATTTCGCAGGAACAGAGATGAACTTGAAAACAAAGGTCTTGATTCTGCTGGTGGCACGCAATCCAAATTCATGGGTTTTCAATCTCTGCATAATAGCTTTGTAGAAGTTTCTGATGAGAGCTGTCATAAGCAGGAATACAGTATTCTGTGCCATGAACGATTTTGGCAATCGATTCCAGCCAAAGCCATTGTTCATGTCATCGAAGATGCGTTCCTTGCCACCACGAAGATTGTAGAATTCCACGATGTCTCTTGCACTCGACTTGTAATCGTTAGCCAGTATACATCTGTAGGTATATTCGCCTTCCCAAATGTCAAGGTCTCCATCTATTCGCCTTTGTCTCTGTATGACAAGACGATACGGTTTTCCTTTCCATTTCTCAACAAGGATAGAATTCAACTCAAACTCAATACCGTTGATTTCAACAGTTTTCCATCCAGTTAAGGCAAACATGGAATCGTAGAAAGAAGAGCATCTGTTGGCACGAATATAAAAATGCCTGCAATGAGCCTCTACCATATCTACGATTTCCTCCGAACATGAGCCGCAATCCATGCGGGCACGAGAAATATATATTTCCGAAGCCTCCAATCGCTTGAAGATTCTTTCCAAAGTTTCTTTTTGGTTGAAGCGCACGTTTGTGTTGCCGTCTCTATTTTCAATACCAACAATCATGTCGTTAATGACAGCTACACCTGGACTATAGCCCAAGAACTTCTTGTAGGTTGGTTTTGCATCATACTTCTCTGTTTCAATGAACTGATGGTCAAAGTCAAAATCATATTCTTGACCGGATTTCAATTGACCAGTAGCAAGCAGGGCATTGACCAGTAAGCAGTTCATCTTGTCTGCAGTATTGAAATCATAGGATTTGCCAGAAGCAGACTTATAGGTGATGCTCTTAAAAGTCAGTTCTTCGATAGCACGTAATATGGTGTCTGCGCTGCAAGTGCGAAGAGTTGGATGAAGAGACAAATGTTTCATCAGGTGAGTTGTAACATCCTCAATACATGAGCCACCACAAAGATATACGCACATCAGAGAGCGTAGAATCTCGCTATATTGATAACCAAACATAGTGCATCTCAATCCCAAGGTGGAATCAATGGTTTGAGCTAAAAGAGCATCAAATTGCTCCATAATCGAAAAAATTCCCCCAAAAGGAGTGAGTTTCTCAGATTTTATTTGTATCTTTGCCATGTCATATTAGAGTTTTGCTTGTCTTCTTTTCGCAACACTAAGGTAAGTGAAAATTCTGACATGGCAAAATCCTGGGCAACTTTTTGTTGCTCAGGCACTTATAAATAATGTTAAACTATAGTGTTGCGGAATTAATGAACATGAAAAAAAACAGAAAAAAGCAAATCGTAGTTTTGTGTATAGCTTTAGTTTGCATCTTCATCTTGGTGTTCTCATTGTCCCATAAATCAGCTACAAAAGGTAGCGCGAATCCTCCATTAACAGATGTTTTGACTGATAGCATTTCTCAGATTGTCTCGGCTTGTCCTGGTGAAATTGGTGTGGCGGTTATTATTAATAACACAGATACGGTTAGTGTTAATAATAAAAGCATTTATCCTATGATGAGTGTATTTAAGGTTCATCAGGCATTAGCTCTTTGCAATGATTTTGACAAAAAAGGCCTTTCCCTTGATACCTTGGTAAAGATAAATAGGGAAAAACTTGATCCAAAGACATGGAGCCCTATGATGAAAGATTATTCAGCACCAGTTATATCGTTGACAGTAAGAGATCTGTTGCGCTATACTCTTTCCCAGAGCGACAATAATGCAAGCAATATCATGTTTAAGAATATGCTCAATACTGCACAAACAGACAGTTTTATAGCGAAACTCATACCACGTTCGAGTTTTCAGATAGCTTATACAGAAGAGGAAATGTCCGCTGACCATGACAAAGCTTACTCTAATTACACATCTCCTCTTGGTGCTGCAATGTTGATGAATCGTTTGTTTACAGAAAGTCTTATCAGTAATGAGAAACAAGATTTCATTAAGAATGCATTGAAAGAATGTAAAACAGGTATAGATAGGATAGTAGCTCCACTTCTTGATAAAGAAGGGGTTGTAATAGCACATAAGACAGGTTCTGGTAATGTCAATGAAAATGGTATTCTTGCAGCTCAGAATGATGTAGCCTATATATGTCTGCCTAATAAGGTCTGCTATACCTTAGCTGTATTTGTTAAGGATTTCAAGGGAAATGAATCACAAGCGTCACAATTTGTTGCGCATATATCAGCGGTAGTATATTCTTTATTAATCAATACTGCGTTAAATTAATATTTAATCGTCTGTAAATCAATAACTTATATTAAGAAATGCTTATGAAAACTTAACTGTAAAAAGTTGGTCAAGTCGCTGATTTTCAGTAACTTTGTAGATCACGACAAATACAATATTACATGAATACAGGACTTGACCAATATATGGATATCTTTAAAGATGCAGTTGAAGATTCAGCTGCAAAGATAACAAAAAGTTTCGAGAAAATACTCATCGAGGTGATAATTTTGTTCATGGTAATACCAAGAAAGATAAATTTCACCCAAATGGGGAGGTATGGCTTGCATGTTGAGCAAACCTATCGCAACGCATTCGGCTTGAAAAAGTCGAAGTGCATTGATTGGCTCAAACTTAATGTCTCACTTGCCAAGCGCTTCTTGGGTAAACAGGGAAGATGGGCTATTGCCATTGATCCCAGCTACATCAGTAAAGCTGGCAAGAAAACACCACATATCGGTCGTTTTTGGTCAGGATGTGCTCAGTCTGTTAAACATGGTCTCGAAATCATGGGTATTGGACTCATTGATATTGATACCAAAGACTGCATGATGTTAAGAGCCCACCAGTCGCTAAATAATAAAGAACTGAGTCTTAGAAACAAGACTATGGTAGATTTCTATATCAGCGTCATTAAGCGTTACCGCAAGGAACTTCTTAAACTCTCAACCCTCATAGTTGCAGATGCTTACTTCTCTACAAGTACATTTGTTAATGGGATAAAGAAAGAAGGGTTCTCTTTGATAAGCCGCTTTCGTGACAATGCTTGTCTCTTTTATGTCTATACTGGTCCACGTACTGGAAAACGTGGTCGCCCCAAGACCAAGGATGGCAAGATTGATATGAAGAATCTTGACCTCACTCGAATGGAGAAGATGGAGATGAAAGATATAGAAGGAACAGCTTATACTTTGATTGCCTATTCCAAGGCACTCAAGTGTAAAGTTAGACTTGTCATCTGGCAGATGCCGAATGGCAAGAAGAAACTATTCTTCTCTACATACACCTCACTTTCGGGTGAAGAGGTACTTCTTTATTATAGAACCAGGTTTCAGATCGAATTTTGCTTTCGTGACGCCAAAGGCTATACTGGTCTTATGGACTGCCAGGCTCGCGATAAGTGGAAACTCGATTTTGCTTTCAATGCTTCGTTCACATCACTAAATGTTGCCAAGGTAACTATGAAGGAGATGGGAATGGAATATTCTATGTCTTCATTCAAGTCACTGATGACCAACATTTATCTGGTGAGACGAATTTTTAAAGCATGCGGGTACATCCCGAACCGAACTTTAATTAGCAAGATTTTCAAAGATCTCTCGTGCTTACAGCGTATAGCTGCTTAGCACATTATTGAATTATTAACGAACTATTGTACAAAATCAAGTCCGTTTCATTGCAAAATACTGCATAAAAGACTATAATTCAACTGTTTCAAAGATCGAATTGCCCTTTTTTATTGGACAGTAGTGAAATCGATTGACAAGACATGGAATCAGATTTAGCTATCTTTGCATCCCAAATGCATAATATAAAAGTACGCTACCACATTGTGGGAAAACAAGAAGAGTTGCAAGAGATATATGACCTCTATCAGACTTTCATACAGAAAGAACGCCCTGCTATGGAAGAAGACGAGGCCGATGATTGGGAAGGAAACATCATCTTAGCTCTTGGTGTGGACTATGGGACTTGCAATCTCTGTGGTAATATCA